>JBHJIZ010000108.1:0-18489 GCA_050043005.1 Paracoccaceae bacterium | reverse complement strand
GCCCGAGGCGCTCAGGTCGAGTGTCTGAACTTCAAGTTCGAAGATACGCCGGAAGGTACATTCGTTGAAACGATCATCGCGGCTCAGGGCGAGCTGGAGCGCGAGCAAAACCGCCGCCAGACGATCCAAAAGATGAAGGCTCGGTTAGAGAAGGGCTATTACGTGTGGAACACGCCGCCACGCGGGCTGAAGTATGAAGCCCAACGGGGTGAGGGCAAAGTCCTCGTCCGGGATGAGCCACTCGCTTCTATCCTTCAGGAAGCTCTAGAAGGCTATGCTTGTGGGCGTTTCCAAACGCAGGTGGAGGTGAAACGGTTCCTGGAAGCTCAGCCGCTCTATCCGAAAGATCTTCCCGATCGCACGATCCGCAATCAGCGCATCCATGACATCCTGACCAACCCGACCTATGCCGGGCATGTACAGGCTACGAGCTGGGGTGTCTCGCTCCGCAAAGGCCGTCATGACGGTCTGATCAGCTTCGAGACGTTCGAGAAGATCCAGCAACGCCTTCAGGGCACGGCCAAAGCGCCTGCGCGGGCTGATATCAATGAGGACTTCCCGTTGCGGGGGTTTGTGCTTTGCGATGACTGCGACAAGCCGCTGACTGCCTGCTGGTCCAAATCAAAGACCGGAAAGCGCCATCCTTACTACCTCTGCTACACCAAAGGCTGTCCTAGCTATCGGAAGTCCATCCGGCGCGATCAGCTGGAAGGGGATTTTGAAGCTGTCGTAAAGAGTCTGCAGCCAAGCCAGGGGCTCTTTGATCTCGCCAAAGCCATGTTCACTGACGCGTGGACCCAGCGCCTGGAGCAGGCAAAGGATATGGCTGCTGGTATCAAGCAGCAGCTCATCGCGGCTGAGAAGCAGATCGAAGAGCTGCTGGACCGCATTATCGATGCCAAAGACCCGAGCGTCATTGGGGCCTATGAGAAGCGCATCGGCGATCTGAAACGCGAGAAACTGGTCACAGAAGAGAGGCTTGCAAATACCGGGCAACCGCGCGCCACCTTCGAGGAGTCGTTCGAACTCGCTTGCAGGTTCCTCTCAAGCCCCTGGAATATCTGGAAAAATAACGGTCTTGATGTGCGCAGAACCGTCCTCAGATTAGCGTTTTTGGAGCCAATCGCCTATAGCCGGGAAAACGGTGTTCGAACCCCAAAAATGGCCTTTCCCTTCAAGGCTTTAGGCCAAATCTGCACGTCAAAATGTGGAGTGGCGCACCGGGGAGGATTCGAACCCCCGACCCCCAGATTCGTAGTCTGGTGCTCTATCCAGCTGAGCTACCGGTGCAACCCGTTCCGCGCTGCGGCGGAGCGCCGTAACTAGCGGCGCGTTGGCGCTAATGCAAGGGGTAAACGCACGTTTGGATACCCGCAATCACTCTGCAGCCATGGCGGCACGCGCGGGCAGCGTGATGCAGAATTGGGTTCCAGCCGTCGTCGAAGTCACCAGTTCCAGTTTCCCGCGATTGACGCTCACCAATTCGTGCGCGATAGCCAGACCAAGCCCTGTGCCTTCGCGGCTGGCGCTGCCCCGAAACGGCTTGAACAGGTGCTGCAGTGACTGCGCGGGCATTCCCGGCCCGGTGTCGCTGACCAAAATCGCGACTGTCCCGTCCAAGGACTTCGTACTGATCGTGATCGTGCCGGGTCGATCCATATTGCGGATCGCCTGAGCGGCGTTGCGCATCAGATTGTTCAGCACACGGTAAAGATGTTCGGGATCAGCCTCGGCCACGACATCGCTGTCGACATCAACAAGGCAGGACACGCTTGCATCGCCCGGTATCAGACCCAGGCCTTCGGCGACTTCGATGGCCAGACCCGAGAGCGCGACGATCCGCGTCTCTGGTGGAGCTTCCTCGGCCTTCCCATAGGTCAGTGTCGACTGGCACAGCCGAATGGCCCGGTCGAGCGAACTCAGCAGTTTCGGCGTCGTTCGACCGACAATCGGATCCTGGCTCATCTCGAGCCGGTCGACCATCAACTGGGTCGTCGCCAATATGTTTCGCAGGTCGTGGCTGATCTTGGCCACGGCTTCACCCAGAGAGGCGAGCCGAGCCCGTGACTTCAATGCGGCCTGCACATCGCGCTGCATGTCCGCAACGGCATTTTCCGCCTCGGCAATTTCTCCGACCCGACTGCTTGGCACGATGGCGCGATCCGCATCCTCGGGGTTCTCGGAAAAGTGCTTCAGGTTTTCGATGACCCCGGTGATCGGACTGACAACGGCGCGCCGCACGGCAACGAACACCATCGCCGAGGTGACGACAGAGATCGCGAGACTCAGGATCAGAATGTTCAGCCCATACTGGCGCATCGCGTCGGTCAGAGGGCCTGCGCGCAGCGTGATCTCCAACTCCTTCCCCATGTCCTCCGGCGCATATGCGATCACCCGGATCACACCGCCCTCGGGCGCCGCGATCCGCAAAAGCGCATCGCGGATCAGATCGAGGATAGGGGGCTCGCGCAAGTCATAGGTCCCAGCGATTGGCGCCAAGGTCCCGCTTGTCAAAACCATCTCGCGAATGCCTTCGCGGCGTACAACCACGTTCAGGACCTCGGCCCGCGATATCAGTTCGGACTCAAGCTCGCGAGACACCATCTGATCGGGGGCCGCCAACACGGTCAGTGCCGCGATTTCGGCCCGGCGTACGCGCTCCATCAGATAGTCTTCGCGGAACCGGGCGACCGAAGGGACGAAAATTGCGATCTCGGCCAGCATCACCACGGCAATGGTGACGAGGAGGAGCCGTCCTGAAAGGCTGCGAAGCAGTCCCATGCGCGATCCAATTTCCCTTTCGCGCGGGGACGTTAAGTCCGATTACCCCAGGCGTGCAAGAAGGCGAACGATCATTTTAACACGGTCGCTCTGGAACAGGCGTGGCGTGTAGTAGGCACCAGCGGTGCGTTTTGAGACCTCGCCGAGGGTTGGATAGGCTGCGACATGTCCCGCCATATCGCCGATCTTTAGACCCTTTGACAGCGCCAGTGCCCAGGGTTGAATCAGCTCTCCAGCCGAGGCACCGACGATGGATGCGCCCAGGATCTTGCCGCGTCGCCCGATCACCGCTTTGGCAAAGCCCGTCGTCTTCAGTTCCGCCAGCGCGCGATCGTTTTCGTTGAAATGGAACCTGGCGACTTCAACCTTGTCGCCATGCTCGGCCCTTGCCGCCTCCTCGGTCGAGCCGACATGCGCGATCTCGGGGGCAGTGTACGTGGCCCACGGGATGATGTCCGTCCGGTTCTTGACCGGCAGCCGGAACAGAGCGTTGCGAATGACCAGCCCGGCCTGGTACCCGGCGACATGGGTGAACTGCAAACCGCCAGCGACGTCGCCGATTGCGTAGACGCGGCTGTTCGAAACCGAGCGGAGACCAGAAGTCACTGTCACGCCGCGCGGTGTGTGTTCGACACCTCCGGCAGCCAGATCGAGCGTATCGACATTCGCCTTGCGACCAACGGCGACAAGCAGATGCGAACCCTGAACCTCCGTTCCATCTTCCAGCGTCAAGGTGATCGCGCCCTCGGTACCCGAAACCTCGACAACCTTGGCACCTTCGCGGATGTCGATTTCTTCGCTGCGCAGCTTCTCGAGCGCGACGGCGGCGATCTCGGGATCATCCTTGCCCAGCGCCCGCGCGGCTTCGAGGACGGTAACCTGAGCGCCAAGCCGCCGATGCGCCTGGGCCATCTCAAGTCCGATCGGACCGCCGCCGATGATGATCAGATGACGCGGTAGCTCGCGCAGATCCCAAAGTGTCTCATTCGTCATGTACGGCGTTTGATCCAGCCCCGGAATGGGCGGCACCATGGGTGCGGAGCCGGTTGCGACCACAAAGCGGCGGGCCTGGATGCGCTTGCCACCGGCCTCGACCGTGCGCTCATCTGTGAACTTCGCAATGGCCTCGATGACGGTGACGCCCAGACCCTCGAAGCGCTCGACCGAATCGTGCGGCTCGATCTTGGTAATCACGCTGCGCACATGATCCTGAGCGGCAGCATAGTCGACCTGCGGTTCGTTGGATGCAACGCCCAGCGGCGCTGACGTCCTGTGCGCGTGAGCCGCCTTGCCCGCAGCGATCAGAGCCTTGGAGGGGACGCAGCCATAATTCAGGCAGTCGCCACCCATTTTGTGGCCCTCGATCAACACAACCGACGCGCCCATCTGGACAGCGCCCGCCGCGACCGAAAGCCCGCCCGAACCTCCGCCGATGATGCAGAGATCGGGCGAAAGAACTTCGCTCATGACTTCGCCTTCAGAAGGCCGGTTGCCTTCAGGACCAGCGGCAGTGCTGCCAATGCGGCCAGACCGAGCAGTGGCCCCAGGATGTGCCACTGGAAGATGACGCCAAGGTTCGGCGGTGTTCCCTGCGACAGCTGTTCGCCCAGTCCCGCGCCGATCGAGATGAAGACCAGCGTGCCCGGAATGATTCCAACGAGCGTCGTCCACAGGAACGTCCATGTCCGCGCGCCCAGAAAGGCCGGAGCCAGATTGGCGATGAAGAACGGCACCGCCGGCACAAGCCGCATGATCAGGAGGTAGCTGATCTCGCCACTCCGGAACCCGTCTTCCATCCGCGCAAGCCAGGGCCCGGCCCGCGCGCGCAAGCCATCGCCCAATGCGGTGCGAGCAGCGAGGAAGATCAGCAGTGCACCAGCGGTCGCCGATGCGACGACCAGCGCCGTCCCGGCGACTGTCCCGAACAGGAAGCCCCCGATCAGGGTCAGCCAGATCGCGCCGGGCACGGAGAACGCGACCGCCAGAATGTATACGGCGCAAAAGACGACAACAGAAAGGATCTGGTTCTGCGCCTGCCATGCCTGAAGGCCCTCGTAATTGGCCGCCAAGGCCTCGAAGCTCAGGTAATCGCGCGCAACGATGATCGCCGCAATTGCACCGATCGCAATCAGAGTGATCGGCAGATACCGGGCGAAAGCGCTTTTCTGCGTCATGGCGACGGGCACCTGATCGCTGGGCATGAGCATCTCCTGGAATAATGACTTGATGACATGACGCCATATTGAGCGGTGAGGGCCCCGGCGCCAGTGGCATCACGGCGGCTTGATCCGTCGTGCGCCGAGTGAAACATACGTCTCGGCGCCGAATGGGCCGTTGACTCACAAGGATCTTGGCGGTATCCGCCCGTCTCTTGTTGATTTGGCTGGCGCGAGGCTCCGCGCCGCACCGATGAGGGCAGGTCCGACCGGCCCGGGAGAAGCGAAGATGAAGCGCACCTTTCAGCCGTCGAACCGCGTTCGCAAGGCCCGTCATGGATTCCGCAGCCGGATGGCCACGAAAAATGGCCGCAAGATCCTGAACCGCCGTCGGGTCAAAGGCCGTAAGAAACTCTCGGCCTGATCCTTCTGGGCTCCATGGCACGGTCACTGACCGTTCTGAAGACGCGCCGGGACTTCCTGGCCTGTTCCCGCGCCCGGCGCGCCGGATCAAAGGGTCTGAACCTTCAAGCCCGCGAACGCGAAGCTGACGAAACCCCGGGCGACGAGGTTCGCGTCGGCTTCACATGTTCGAAAAAAGTTGGAAATGCTGTAGCCCGCAATCGCGCAAAACGTCGGTTGCGCGTGGTTGCATCAGACGTTCTGCGAACGGCCGGACAGCCAGGCTGGGACTACGTTCTGATTGGTCGTCCGGGTACGACGGCCTCGCGTCCATTCACCAAGCTTCTTTCGGATCTCGAATACTGTCTCGAGCACATTCATGCGCCAGCGCCACGTAAGCGCGGTGCTGCATGAGCCCACTCGCCCGGATTGTCGCGCTGCCGATACGTGCTTACCGCCTTGTCGGAAGCCCATGGGTCGGGCGCAATTGCCGGTTTGCACCGACCTGTTCAGAGTACGCGCTCGAAGCTCTTGAACGCCACGGAGCCTTTCGCGGGACTTGGCTGATGGTGCGCAGGATCGCACGCTGCCGCCCTGGAGGTGGGTCCGGCTACGATCCCGTTCCCGGCTCGGACCCGCAATAGAGCTTAGATCACGCTGCGCCGGATCAGGTCTTTTGCCACGCGGTCTGCCTCGGCCAGTGGCTGATAGCTCCAGTGCCGGATCTCTCCTGTAAAACGCTGTGTCGCACCATAGTCCCGCAGATCCGCATGGAACTGCGCAAGCTTCGGCGCGACCCGAGTGATCGGGAAAACGTGCACTGGCTTCCCGGTTGATGCAGCCTCGGATGCCATGTTGACCGAATCCTCGGTGACGACGACCGCCACGGCGGGCCCGAGCAGCCCCGGATACGGGTTTGGTCCGTCCGTCTCACCCGCCCAGATGAACGCCCTGCCCGCCAGCGCATCGCGCAGTCGGGCTACAATCGCCTCGGGCGTGCGCCGGGACGCGGTAATCATCAAGCCGAAACGGTTGGCCAGACCATCAAGTGCGAGGACCAGGCGTTGCGCATCCTCGTCGGTGAAGTCGGCCGACCGGCTGGGACCGCCTATCAGAACAGCGAGACGCGGTAATTTCAGACCCTCCACAGGACAACGCCAGGACGCCGCCGCGGCTTCGAGAGATTGCCTGTTGTGTCTGCTGAGCGCACCGAGCGATGGGATGATGTTCGCTCCGGACTTGTTGTCATGGCGCGGCAGGATAACGGCATCGAATGCGGCCTTCGGTACCTCGGGGTCGAGCAGGTGCACCGCAGGAATACCGTGCAGCTTTCGGAGCGCCGCGGAAATCGGCGCGACCCTGCGCCCCGCCGAAACGATCAACCCAGGCCACGGCCATGTCAGCGACGAAGCACCGTCTTCGATCCCGATGAACGGCCAACCGCCTTTTGACGCGCCCAGCCTGTAAGAGACCGCCGCAGGCACCCAGCTTGCCCAGCGTTTCAGCGGGGTTCGCTTGACCGTGATACGGCCCGGCCTGCGCCGCGCGACGGCCTCGGCCAGTGCCAGCGCCTGAACCTCGTTCCCGGTTCGACCATCGGTCAAAACCCAAATTTCTGTCGCCTTCGTCATGCGATCTTTCCAATCATTGCGCAAGCGAGCAACAATCTTGCTTTTCACTACCGCCAAACGTAGACATTTGCCAGAACCCCTTGGCCGCGGGGCGGGTCACGCCGGGCAGCACATGAAAAACTATAACCGACAGGACACCTGATGGCAGGCTTGAAGCTCGACCTTATCGACCGGAAGATTCTCACCGAGCTTCAGGGCGATGGCCGGATGACGAATGTCGAGCTCTCGCGGCGGGTCGGAATATCCGCCCCTCCTTGTCTGCGCCGCGTCCGCGCTTTGGAAGAAACCGGGCTGATCGAAGGCTATCATGCGCGCCTGAACGGGCGCGCGCTGGGCTACGAAGTGACGGTCTTTGCCATGGTCAGCCTGAAGAGCCAGGCGGGTGCCGATCTGGAAGCGTTCGAGACACAGTGCAAGGGCTGGCCGCTGATCCGCGAATGCCACATGCTGAACGGCGAGATCGACTTCCTGCTGAAGTGCGTGGCGCCGAACCTGTTGACGTTTCAGACGTTCCTGACCGATGAGCTGCTCGCGCTTGAGAACGTGTCGAACGTCAAGACGTCTCTGGTGATCCGCTCGGACAAGACCGAGCCAGGCGTGCCCTTCGAATACAGTGATCATCTGGCGGCCGAGAACATCTGATCACGGATGAGCAAATCGGTCAGACGGGTCGAACGCGCTGCATCCGAGTTGGGCCTCGACATCACGGTGAAGCGCATGGGTGAGAGCACCCGCACTGCCGTTGATGCGGCTGCAGCCTGCGGATGCGACATCGCGCAAATCGTGAAATCGCTTGTCTTTAAGGGCCGCGACAGCAGCGACCTGCTGCTGTTGCTGGTCTCCGGTGCCAATCAAGTCGATATGGATCGGGCGGCACAAGTGACCGGAGAACCGTTGGATCGAGCTGATGCCAATGAGGTTCGTGCGCGGACAGGCTTTGCCATCGGCGGTGTCTCGCCGATCGGTCATCTCGAAGCGCCGAAGATCTGGATCGACGAGACGTTGGTCGCGCTGCCGACTGTTTGGGCCGCCGCAGGGGCGCCCGACGCCGTGTTTGAAGTCGCGCCCGAAGCCCTTGTCGAAGCGACAGGCGCTACAGAAGCAAAACTATCCGCGTGAGAACAGACGCTCGGCCATGACACCGGTACGATCTTCGATCGCCTCGCACGCATCCAGGATCATGTCCTCGCGGAACCGGCGCCCGACGATCTGGACACCGACCGGCAAACCATCGGCGAAATGCGCGGCCACATTCCCGGCAGGCAACCCCAGGAAGTTCATCGAATAGGACCAGATGGCGGCGCCCAGGACTTCGCGCACACCCTCGAGGCCTTCTTCATCGCGGTTCCACTTGAACGGCAGGGTCGGCATGAAAGGCGTCAGCACAAGCGGATACTCATCCAGGAACATCGTCCATGCGCGGACATACTTCGCACGGCGCGCCATGGCTTTCGTACGTTCCAGGCCCATGTAGGGATCAAACAGTTCGGCATAGCTCTGGAAGATGCTTCGGATCGCTTCGGATCCATGCTCCTCGATCTGATCGCCCATCAATTCGATGGTTTCACCGAACAAGCATCGGTTGGCCTCCTCGGCTACTTCGCGCAGCAATGGTGCCTCGGTTTCCACCACGTCGTAACCCGCATCGGTCAGCGCCGAGGCTGCCTTGTCCAGGGCATCGGAAACGGCCGGGCTCAGATCGAATTCGTACATCTCCTTGGTGAAAGCCACTCTGACCGGCGCAGTTTCGGGTGGACCGTAAAAGGCCATCGGCACTTGCCAGGGATCGGCCGGATCATAGAGTGTCGCGATCTCCATCGCACGGCGCACGTCCCGCACCTCGCGGCAGATAACGCCCTGAACGGACATGATCTGCGCCAGTGGTCCACGTTCGGCGGGCGCAGAAGGATTGTAGGCTGGCGTACGGCCCAGCCCCGGCTTCACCGTTGTAGCCCCGGTTGCCCAGGCCGGAAAGCGCAGCGACCCGCCGATATCGTTGCCATGGGCAATCGCGCCCATGCCGCTCATGACCGCCGAGGACGCCCCACCCGACGAGCCACCCGAGGTTACCCAGTCGTTCCAAGGGCTTTTCGTCCGGCCATGCAGTTCATTCACCGTGGTCGCACGGAACGAGAACTCCGGCGTGTTCGTCCGGCCGATGACGATCGCACCCGCGCTACGCATGTTCTTCACGAACGGAGCGTCGTCGGGCCCGATGACGTCCTTATAGCCTGCCACGCCGTTTGGCGTCGCACGCCCAGCCTGGTCGATGTTCTCCTTGATCGTGATCGGCACCCCGGACAACGCACCGGGCTGAACGTCTCCCGCCGCGAACGCGATATCCATCGCCTCGGCCTCGGCGACGGCTTCATCACCCATGTCATCGACCACTGCGTTCAGATCGCCATTGACCTCGCGCATCCGGTCAACCGCAGCCGTTACGGCGTCTGTACAGGTAATCTCTCCGTTCTGAATGGCATCCGCCAGATCACAGGCGCTGGCCTGCCAAAGCGGCTTGGTCGTATCGAGCATGGGGGATCTCCGTTCTTGAGCGAACAGAAAACCATACATCCACGCCGATGGCGAGTACCGAGCGAAGTGCGCGGTACGCCGCGCGCGCGATCTCTAGCCCTGCCAGTGAGATGGGCGTGCTGGCCCCCGCAAGAACCGGCGTTTGATCACCTGGAACAGCGGCATCAGGATCAGGATCACCGCGATCCACGCAATGATCGGCGCGATCCAGTAGGTGCTGCCCGAGCCGTCGCGGTCGAAGAACGGGTTAAAAAAGATGCCGAAGCTGCCGTCCGACCATTGCAGCGACTGGCGTAGCTTGGCCTCGGTGATGCCACCCAGGACAATCGCGAGTGCTGCGGGCGCCAAAGGATAGTTCAGGATGCGCAACATGAACGCCGCCAGCCCAAACCAGAACATCAGCCAGACATCGAACATCGAGTCGGTTGCTGCGTAGACGCCAGCCGTCGACAGGATAACTATAATCGGCGCCAGGATCGTGAACGGCATCCGCAGCATCCAGAGGAAGAGCGGAATGAAGGCCAGATTCACCAGAACCGCGATCAGGTTCGAGATGTAGAACGACCCGATCACCGGCCAGACGAAGTCCGGTTGGTCCTGGAACAGGCGCGGTCCGGGTTCTAGCTCCAGAAGCACCAGCCCCGTCAAAAGAACCGCCGTGGTCGGCGAGCCGGGAATCCCCAGCGTCATCATCGGCAGCATTGCCCCGGTGGATGCGGAATTGTTCGCAGCCTCAGGCGCTGCGACGCCGTCGATTGATCCCTTGCCGAACTCATCCGGCTTCGACGAGGTCATCTTCGCGACACCGTATGACATCAGCGAGCCAGGTGTAGCACCCGCCGCCGGAAGGATGCCGACGAAGAATCCCAGGCTCGAGCCGATGCTGGTGCCTTTCCAACCCTCTCGATAAGTGTTCCCGGCAGCGGTCTTGATCTTGGCCAGTGAAACGTCAGCCTTGGACATCTCGGGGTCGCCGCGCGTCGTGTGCAACGTCCACAGCATCTCGCCAACACCGTAGACGCCAATGGCGAGAACCAGGAAGTTGATCGGACGCGAGAACCCGGTGAGGTCGAAGAATTGCAGGCGTGGTTCACCCTCGCTCACGTCGAACCCGATCGACGCGCAGACCAGCCCCAGCATGATCGAGATGATCGTCTTCGGGATGTCATCGCCGCCCAGACCGACGAACGTGGCGAAGGCCAGCAGCATCAGCGCGAAGATCTCCGGGTTCCCGAACTTCAGGGCGACCGAGGCGAGCGGCGGCGCGAAACCGGTGAAGAAGATGTTCGCAATGGTTCCACCGATGAACGACGCCAGAGCCGCGGTAACCAACGCTTGCTCCGCCCGGCCTTTCAGCGCCAGAGGTCGTCCGTCGAATGTGGTCGCAACGGCGGTGGAGGCTCCGGGTATGCCCAGCATGATGGACGAGATCGCGCCACCATACATGGCGCCGTAGTAGATCGCCGCCAGAAAGAGCATCGGCGCCGCATCGGATCCCGTGGATTGCTTGATGAAGAAGATCGTCGGCAGCAGGATTGCGACCCCGTTGACCGACCCCAACCCGGGCATCGCACCGACAAAAAGGCCGATTACCACGCCTATGAAGCAGATCAGCAGATTGGCCGGTTCCAGCGCGATCAGGATCCCGTCGAGCAGAAGTCCAAGGACCTCCATCACGCATCCTCCCCGCGTTTCGAAAGCATCGACGCTGCCACCAGCACCACAGCGCCCGCCAGGAAGCACAATCCGATCATGGCTCCGTCAAGCGAGCGGAAGAAGTTGCCGAGAGGTACGTAGATACCGTCCTCAACGGCGAGAACACCCTTGGGCAGCGTTCGTGTCATGGTGATGTCGAAAAACAGAAACATCCAGAGCGGCATCACAAGCGCCATGGCCGATGAAAGGATGAACGCGTGCCGACCCAGGACGAAGAGGTAGTAGAACAAGAAGATCGCCATCGAAAAGTACATGCTGATGTAGTCGGTCAGCAGGACCAGCAGGAAAACCGGTAGGCCTACGGTGAGGAGGACATTTACCCCGTGCCGATCCAGATATGGCCCTCCGGACTTCGCCGGCGGTGAAAGCTTCATCACACCGTTGATGAAGACCCAGATCGAACAGACGAACATGATGGCGCAGACCCAGAAGGGCCAGAACCCGCCTTGCGGCGCACCGTCTTCCCCGAAGCCGACGTTGGAGAACCGCGCCTCGCCAGACCAGCTTGGTCGTTCTCCCGCCTTGTACATGATTGCCAGCGACAGCGCCGCCAGAGCAATTGCCATGATGATCTCGGCAATCCGCATGCCCGTTCATCCCCCGCTGTCATGATGGGCCCGCCAGATCATCCGGGCAATGCCGTGCCGATGGCGCCGGTCGTCGTAGGGTGCGCAACGCGCACCCTACAGCAGTCTCAGTTGATCGCGCCTGAAGCTTTCAGGATCGTCTCATGGCGATCACGCTGACCTTTCCAGTACGCGCGCAGATCGTCGCCTTCGATCTTCTCGCCCAGCAGCGCACGCTTGTTGCGGTAGCCCTGCCATTGCTCAGTCTCGAAAACATTCTGGAACAGGGCGTTGTAGTATCCCAGAGCTTCGGCGGACATGCCCGGCGCACCGACAACCGACCGCTGCATGTAATAGGCGAAGTCAGCCCCTTTTTCCTTGAGCGTCGGGACATCCTTGAAGATTTCCAGACGGTCATCGGTGAAGGCCACCAGCGGTATCACGTCGCCCGACTCATAGAAACCGATCGCTTCCGACGGGTTGTTGACCGAACTGTCGATCTGCTGACCGGCCAGATCCTTGGCTACTGCTCCGCCACCCTTGTACGGGATGTACTTGATATCGAGGCCGTAATTCGAGTTCAGGAAGTCGGTGATGATATTGTCTTCCGAATTCTTGCCCGTGCCGCCCATGACCCACTTGTTGCCACGCTTCTTGGCTTCCTCCAGGAATTCCTCGAACGTCGCGACGCCCTCCTCCTTGTGCACCCACAGAAGGAACGTGTCCTCTGCCATGCGCCCAATCGGTGCAAACTCCATGATATCGACATCGAGACCCGGCTGACGCAACGGCGTGGTGAAGAACGAGTTCAGGGTGACCATGATCGTGTGATCCGGGTCCTTCGCAGTCTTCATGTGCTGCAGGGCTTCAGCGCCCGACCCGCCGGACTTGTTGACCGGGACCAGCGGTTGGTTGGCCATGTTGTTCTCTTCGACAATCGCCTGCATCAGGCGGGCCATCTTGTCGGCGCCGCCGCCCTTACCGGCCATGATGACAAAGTCGATTGGTTTCTTCGGCTCCCAAGCCATTGCCGAGCCGGCAACGGCAAATGCAGCAGCACCTGCAACCAATGCAAGAGTGTGTTTCAGCGCCATTATGATCCTCCCTGATACGACGGCGAAGTCTTATGACGCGAACCTAGCGACTTTTCGGTTCGTGAACAGGCCCTGCCGCGCAATTTTGTTCTCGGCCATTGCGCCGATTTGATTGTTTAGTGTGGTATACCACGCTGCGACCTTAAGGCACAAAGAAGTCAATTCAAACTCTTTTTCAGTCAGTTAGGGACCGCCGTGCGTGGCATACCAACACTCAAGATCACTGGTATACCAAGTGACTGCGACGATTGAGCAATTCCGGGTTTCACGCCAGCATCGCGCAGCAGGCGTTCTCAACGAAAGGTTGCGCCGCTGTTCAATCACAGGTCGATCGTGATCACACCGTCGCGCTGAGCCGCGCGTGAACAACACAGAATCACCTTCGACCCGCGCTCCTTCTTGGCCAGAGCAAAGTCACGGTGCTCGACCTCTCCTTCGATCAACCCGGTGACGCAGACGCCGCATATTCCGTCAGAACACTTGGTATCGATCCGGATGTCGTGATCGGCGAGTGCATCGGTTGCGGATTGGTCGGCGGGCACCAAGATCTCCTTGCCCGACCGGGCCAGTTTCAACGTGAACGCGTGGTTCTCCCAATCTGCTTGTTCCGGAACCGAAAAGTACTCTCGATGAAAACTGTCCTCAGGCCAATCGTTGGCCTCGGCAGCCTCCAGCACGGCGGTCATGTAGCGGTCGGGCCCACAGGTATAGAGGTGCGCACCCTCCCGATGGGTTACGATCTTCGCCAGATCAGCACGCGTGCCATCCGCCGAGAAGTGCAGGTGAACGCTGTCCGCCCACGGTGCTACTGCCAGATCCTCGACAAAGCTCGCGTCCGCCCGTGATTTGCAGGAGTAGTGCAGCTCGAACGCCCGCCCCAGCGCATGCAGTCTGTGTGCCATGGCAATCATCGGTGTAACGCCGATCCCGCCTGCCATCAGAAGGTAGAATGATGCATTCTCGACCAGCGGGAAGTGATTTATTGGCCGCGAGATGAACACCTTGCGCCCTTGATGGAAGATCCGGTGGAGCAGTTTTGAGCCGCCCCGGCCGTCGTCCTCGCGCAACACCGCAATCTGGTACTTCGAGCGATCCGCCGGGTCACCCGACATGGAGTATTGCCGGAAGAAGCCTGGGCTGACCGCGATATCCAGATGAGCACCCGCTTCGAACTCCGGCAAGGGCGTGCCGTCCAGTGCTCGAAACTCATATTTCGAGATTGCATCGGTCATCGCCTCGACTGCGGCGACCTCAACGCGGATTACCGGCTGCGGCCCCAGCGGCAGACTGAATTCGTGAGCAAGGTTTACGGTTTTACCCTCGGCTAGACGGCGTTTGTACTCCGCCGGTGACAGCAACGCGTCGTGCGCCTTGATGCCTTCCTCGCGATCCATGTGAAACGGGAAAAAGTAGGGCGGTGGCACGAGGTTGGCCGGATAGACCGCCAAGGTCTGGTCCTCGAATTTCAGATCCAGATCGGTCTGAAGATCGCGCGCGTTGGTGTTCTCCTGATGCACATAGGCGCCGCCATCGCGCCCATTGCCCAGATCCCACCACCATTTCTTGACCGGGTTCAATCCTCCGCGCCCGATCTTGTCGTCCAGTTTCGCCAGCCACTTTGCAGCAGAGGGCACGTTCATCGCCAGCCAGTGAAACGGCGCCTCGGCGAACAGGCCCTCCAGATTCCAGGGACAGGTCTTCATGCAACGCCCACACATAGCACCCGCCTGTTGCGCGACGCGGTAGGTGGTGCATTTCTGACTGTCGGACTTCCAGATCTCGTAGCCGTTGATCATCTTCTTCGGCCCGGCGGTGATCGCACCTGAAGGGCACTCCCGCGCGCACTTGTTGCAGTTCTCGCAGAAAGCCTGCAGGCCAAAATCGCTTGGCTTGTCATGCGCCAATGGCATGTCCGTGGTGATAACGCCCGACTTCAGGCGCGGCCCGAGGAACGGGTTCAGGATGACCTCGCCAATCCGGGACACCTCGCCCCGCCCGGACAACAGTAACAACGGCGGCTGCAACACCTCGCCATCCAGAACCGTGTGCGCCTTTGCCGTATAGCCCAACCGGCGGATCTGGTTCGCGACCACCCCTCCCAGCAACGAGAAACGCAGATAAGCCCGCATCGACTGAGAACACGAGATCCAGTCGTCACCCGAGGCGCCTTCCATTGTCTCGTGTCCTTGATCGATGATGACGCTGATCGCGTTTTGCTGGGTCGGTTCGATCGTGTCACCCAGCGCGTCGTGAGAGTACCAGGCCCAGTCTGGACACCGGCTGATCCCGACGGCGTCGCTTCCCAGGAAGTACAGCGCTGCTTTGACCAACTCTGCATTGCGATCCGGATCGTCGGGTGCCGGACCGTTGCCGGACTCGCCGTCCTGCAACAGCACAAGTGCGCCCAGTGGGCGCCGTGCCGCCATCGAATACGGGCTTTTGGCGGCGTAGTACCCGTTCAACGCGTTCTCCTGTACGGACTTCCCCATGTCGCCGAACTGTGCACGGCTGAACATGTCCGCCCGCTTCGGCACACGCGGTATGCGCGGTTCGTCCATGAAGGTTGTCGTTGTCTCGGTCCGCTTGAGGCGTTCGAACGCGTGCGGGCCATCGACAAAGTTTCTGATCCGGTAAGGATCCTGATTGGTCAGGCTTTTGGCCGTGCCGTATCCGGTCCACCAGGCCGGGCCATGGCTGCGTAGTTTTGAAAGGGCAGAACCGGAAGCCAGTGGCCGATCCGGTGCTAGTTCAACGGTCGTCGTGATCGCCGCCAGTCCGAAATCTGGTCCCAGGTAAGGATTGATCAGACGGCCATCCTTTACTTCAGCCAAACCAGCCGCAACGGCCAGCCTGTTCAGATCAATGTCCGAGCATGCGCCTGAATGCGCCCGCGCCTCCCACCCCATCAGCCGGATCATCGACGCAATCACAATCGCGGTTTCGGCACCACGGAGCGCCGCCCGCTGGTCCTGTGTGCCGAGGATCCAATCCGTCCCCGGCTCGCCACGTTCCGGATTGCGTGGATGCTCGTACAGAAACACAATTGCATGGGTGTGGTGATCGCAAGACGTCGGCGGCGCCTCCATCGACTCCTTCAGGTCCGCCATGATCACGTCGATCCCAGCGGCAAGCGTCTTTGTCTGTCGGGTGCGGAGTTGTTCGGCCAGCGCCTCGATATCCAGGTTGCGAATTGGTTCTTTCAGCCAGCTTTCAGCGGGGATTGCGCACGTTCCGACCATGGACGCGTCGCAGTAGTATCCGAATGCCTTGAAGTGATTGGTCCGCTCGATCGGATCGTCGGGTACGTCGCCGCGTTCGCGCTTCACAAACCCGTCGCGGATCGCATCCAGCATCGCCTGATAGTCGCGCATCGCATTGGTCAGGCTCTCGGGACGGTCATCACGGAAACTCACCGCTTGCATCGGCGGAACTTCGGTCAGATCGACGGTGTCCTGCCGTGGCAGACGCTCCAGCGGATAAGGGCCGAGATGGACCGGACGCTTGGCAGTAGAGAAGAGTTTCATGACGTCATCATCGGTCGGGCATCTCTACGCTACACCTCGGTCGGTTTCCCTGTGATGCCCTCCAAGTTGTCGGGTCCGAAGGATTCGGGCAACAGCTCGCCCAGCGTGAACCGTGCAAGCAGCGCGTCACGCCCAGCGATCAGAATCGGCGTCTCCGGAGCAGCGAACTCTCTGATGCGTTGGCGGCAGCCGCCGCATGGTGTGCAAAGGTGATCTCCCGGTCCCGCGATTGCGATGGCTTCAATGCGGCGCCCTCCGGCCGCGATCATGGTCGAGATTGCTCCGGCTTCCGCACAGGCCCCCTGCGGATAGGCGGCATTTTCGACGTTGCAGCCCGAGTGGATCACGCCAGTCTCGTCCAGAATGGCGGCTCCCACCGGATGGTTCGAGTACGGCGTATAAGCGCGGTCTCGAACAGCGATGGCGGCGGCGATTAGGTCTTCGAACGGGTCAGTCATGGGTGCGAAGCGGCGATTGTCGCGCCAGACCTTGGGGCGATCTTCGCCATTTCAGTTCGAGACTCCGGTGCCGTGAGCGTCTGCACCGGCAGTGCAGCACGCCTAGTCGCCAAGTGCCCTCCCGGTGTATGGGCCTCGCGGTGGGATGCGCAGGAACGCCCTTAGTGCTCCTTGACATATGGCGTCCCAAGCGCGCGCGGCGGGATTGCTCGCCCGAAGAACCCGGCCAGCAGAATGACCGTAAAGATGTATGGCAGCATCGGGATCAGCGCAGTCGGCGCCTCGCCGATCAGCGGCAGTTCCAACCCTTGCAGGCGCGGTGTCACCGTCTCGAGGAATCCGAACAACAGACACGCCAGCAGGGCAATCCCCGGCCGCCAGTTGCCCAGGATCATTGCAGCCAGCGCGATGAAACCTTTGCCTGCGGACATCTCCCGGAAGAACCCCGCACCATGGGCAATCGACAGATAGGCGCCGGCGATGCCGCACAGCACGCCCGCGATCATCACGCCGCGATAGCGTAGCCATGTGACCGAGACACCGGCTGAGTCCACGGCAGCGGGCGCTTCACCGACGGCGCGCAAGCGCAGCCCGAAGGTCGTGCGAAACAGCATCCACCAGACCAGAACCACCGAGGCAAGCGCCACATAAACCAACAGATTGTGACCCGAGATCAACTCGGCATAAAGCGGTCCAAGGATGGGCACATCGCCCAACGTCTCGGTCAGTGGCCAGTCGATCGGACGGAACCGTGCATCGGGCGGCATCGGCGGCGTCTGCCCGCCCTGCCGGAACAGCGCGATACCAATGACCACCGTCAGCCCGGATGCGAGGATGTTCACCGCCACGCCCGAGATGATCTGCTCGCCCCGGTGCGTGATGCAGGCAAAGCCATGGATCAGCGAGAATACGACCGAGGCCACGATCGCCGCGCCCAACCCCAACCAGGGCGAGCCGGTCAGCACCGCGACCGAGGCCGCTGCGAAGGCACCGATCAGCAGCTTGCCCTCCAGCCCGATATCGATGACGCCGGACCGCTCGGATACCAGCCCTGCCATGGCACACAGGATCAGCGGCGTCGCCAGCCGCAGCGTTCCGTCGAGGATGCGCAGGATATCGACCCAGGTCTCAATCATCGCAGGTCTCAATCATCGCAGGCCTCAGGCATTGGCAGCCCGACGCTGCACCAGAATCCGTGCCAGCCAGGGCGTGAACATGTAGGCCAGCGCGCCCGAGAACAGGATGATCAACCCCTGGATCACCAACACCATTTCTCGGGTGATCGATTTGAACTCAAAGTCCAGTTCCGCACCGCCCTGGAACAGTGCGCCAAACAGCAAGCTCGCCAGAACGATTCCGACCGGGTGGTTCCGGCCCATCAGCGCGACGGCGATGCCGGTAAAGCCGTATCCGGCTGAGAAGTTCAGCACGAGCTTGTGTTGCACACCGAGGATTTCGTTCAGTGCCATGCACCCAGCCAGAGCGCCAGAGATCGCCATGGCGACCACGATCATCCGCTTGACCGGAATACCGGCATAGGCAGCGGCGGGCTCGGAGTGCCCCATGGCGCGCAGGGCATATCCAAACTTCGTGCGCCAGATGAGGACCCAGACGCCGACCCCCGCCAAC
>JBHJIZ010000107.1:0-9321 GCA_050043005.1 Paracoccaceae bacterium | reverse complement strand
AAGATGCCGAAGGCTCGCAAAGGACTGGGAGAAGTCCACTGCTTCGGCCGAGGCATGGATCAACATCTCCCACATCCGCCTCACAACCCGACGCCTCGCAAGGTATTGCTATGCCTGACAGAGTTTCGAGTCAGGTTCTGAGAGCGATCAATGATTGGTATAAGAAAACTGACTATTAAACAATTATCACGCCTCAATTTACAAAAAATTAGCCAGAACAAGAGTATGTTTTAATTTTCATGAATAAAATATTAAAACTGCGCAGAAACAGTCAAATTTACCTCCCATTCTTTTCCGATAAGAAGAACAATATAAATAAAATCACACTAGATATAAATTAAACCGCTCGCCCTGGGCGCGATATTTGGTTTTCACAACAAATTTTATCAGTCTATTATTTGGTTAATCTGGTGCAAATTGAAGATGCAGATTTCTTCCGCACTCAGCACGCCTTCCTATCTTGAACGTAGACATAGATACAATTTTCTTTATCACGCTAGCCTCTATATCACTAGCGAATATCCATTTTTATTTGCAGAGTTTTCTTTTTAAACTTTGGGAGTATTTTGAGTTAGAAACTTTCGAGCAGCACGTCGATCGCACGACGGGGATGATTCCGCTGATCACTCGCCGACCATCGACGCATCTTGCGCCGGGTTCACTGCATCACAACCCCTACTCAAGCAGCGCCTAAACCGGATCCGAAAGCTCACACCCGCCTTCCATTGCTCGGTCTCATTTAACTTTTACGCAATAGATTCACAACTGTAACATCAGTTCAGTAGCCTGATTTGGCTTTGATCATCGTCTTTCGGAATTCTGACTCGAGGAATGCGGATTTCCATCCTATGGTGGCTAAATAACAAACTCTGGGAGGATAACGATGAACAAGAAAGTGCTTGCGGCAGCGATCGCGGGATCGATGATCTCGCTCTCGAGCGCAGCCTCTGCGGCAACGGAGATCCAATGGTGGCACGCGTTCACCGGACGGTTGGGTGAGTTGCTGAACGAGCAGATCGACAAGTTCAACGCCTCCCAGTCCGACTACAAGGTTGTGGGCGCACATAAAGGCAACTACTCTGAAACGCTGAACGCCGGGATCGCCGCTTTCCGGGCGGGTGAGCAGCCGCATATCCTGATGGTGTTCGAGGTCGGAACCGCCACCATGATGGCTGCTGGGGGTGCGATCAACCCGATCCACAAGGTCATGGGTGATGCGGGGACGACATTCGATCCCGATGGGTATCTGGGACCCGTAAAAGGGTACTACACGACCACCGGCGGGGACATGTTGTCATTGCCCTACAACTCGTCCACTCCGGTCCTTTGGGTTAACCGCGATGCGCTGAGCGATGCTGGGCTGGACCCGGATATGGATCTGAGCACTTGGCAAAAAGTAGGCGGGGCGCTGGACGCGTTGAAGGCGGCCGGGCATGAGTGCCCGCTGACAACCGCATGGCAAAGCTGGATCCATCTCGAGAACTTCTCCACGTGGCACGATCAGCCTTTCGCCACCAAGGAAAACGGCTACGCCGGGATGGACACCGAACTTGCGTTCAACGGACCGGTCCAAGTGAAGCACATCCAGCAGATGGGCGATTGGGCGAAGGACGGCAAGTTCATCTATGCGGGCCGTCGGAACGAAGGCGGCGCCAATTTCCGTGCTGGTGAATGTGCTTTCTTTACCGAAAGCTCGGCGGGTTATGCCGGCATCACGGCCGAGGCCAAGTTCGACTTCGAAATCCGGCCACTGCCTTATTGGGAAGGCGTGGAAGGCGCACCGCAGAATACTATTATCGGCGGCTCGTCGCTCTGGGTTTTGGCCGGTCATGACTCAGCGGAATACAAGGGTGTTGCCGAGTTCATGGCGTTTCTTTCGTCCTCGGACATTCAAGCCAAGTGGCATCAGGATACCGGCTACCTTCCGATCACCCTTGCTGCGGCTAAGCAGACCGAAACCGAAGGTTTCTACGACGCAAACCCTGGGACCAACATCGCCATCGAACAGATGACGGGGGCGGCACCAACGCCAAACTCCAAGGGGCTTCGCCTCGGATCCTTCGATCAGATCCGCGGCATCATCGACGAGGAACTGGAAGCGGTCTGGTCCGGTGACAAGACGGCGCAAGCCGCCATGGACAGCGCGGTCGAGCGCGGCAACGCACTGTTGCGCCGCTTCGAAAGCGCGAACCGCTAACTGACTTCCCCGCCGTCTCTTCGTGAGGCGGCGGGACCACCCATGGAAAAACGCGTCAAGTTCAAAGGCTGGATGCTTCCGCTGCTCCTCGTCGCACCGCAAGTATTCATCACAGCTGTCTTCTTCTTCTGGCCCGCCGGCCAGGCGATCTGGCAATCTCTGTTCATCCCCGATCCGTTCGGGCTGAGCATGAAGTATGTCGGCCTTGGCAATTTCGAGTTTTTGCTGGGCGATCCGTACTACAGAGCATCCTTTGTCACGACAGCGATCTTCTCGACGCTGGTGACGCTGGTGTCGATGGGCGTCGCGCTTTGGCTTGCCGTCATGGCGGACCGGTTGATCAAGGGCTCGGGTACCTACCGGACGCTCCTGATCTGGCCCTATGCAGTCGCGCCCGCGGTTGCCGGGGTGCTTTGGCTTTTCATGTTCAACACCCGCGTTGGTGTGGTCTCGTGGTACTTGGGACTGCTGGGCTACGACTGGAACCACGTGCTGAATGACGAGGAGGCCATGGGCCTCGTGGTTGTTGCCTCTGCCTGGGGACGTGTCAGCTATAATTTCCTCTTCTTCCTGGCGGGTCTTCAAGCGATTCCTAAGTCTGTGATCGAGGCTGCAGCCATTGACGGCGCGCGGTTCTGGACCCGGTTCCGGACGATCGTGTTCCCGCTCCTCTCACCCACCACCTTCTTCTTGTTGGTGGTGAACATCGTCTATGCATTCTTCGAGACCTTCGGCGTGATCCACACCATCACCTCGGGCGGGCCGCAACAGGCGACGACGATTCTGGTCTACAAGGTCTACTCGGACGGGTTCATCGGTCAGGATCTCGGATCCTCGGCGGCACAATCGGTGATCCTGCTCGTAATCGTCGGACTGCTAACGGTGATCCAGTTCAAGTTCATTGAGCGGAGGGTGCACTACTGATGGCTGACCGGAGCGGCATGGTCGAGAAACGCGGCGCAGGCCGTTGGCTCACCCATTTCGGACTGTGCGTCGGCGTACTGCTGATCTTCTTTCCGATCTGGCTAGCTTTCGTCGCCTCGACCGTGAGCCAGCCCGAGATCGTGCGTCCGCCTATGCCGCTCCTGCCTGGCGACCACTTCTTGGAAAATTACGAGCGTGCGCTTTTCTCCGGCATCAACGCTCCTGTTGGGCTGATGCTGTTCAACTCATTGGTCATGGCGGTGGGAATCGCGGTTGGAAAGATCATTATCTCGCTGCTCAGCGCCTTCGCTATCGTGTATTTCAATTTCCCCTTCCGGCGGGTCTTCTTCTGGCTGATCTTCCTGACTCTGATGCTACCGGTCGAAGTGCGCATCGTACCGACTTACGAGGTGATCGCCGGGTTTGGGATGCTGAACTCCTATTCCGGCCTGATCTTCCCGCTGGTTGCATCGGCGACGGCAACCTTTCTTTTCCGCCAGTTCTTCATGACCGTGCCCGATGAACTGGCCGAGGCAGCGCGGGTCGATGGGGCTCGTCCAATGCGGTTCTTCATCGACATTCTGATCCCGATGAGCCGCACGAACATCGCAGCTCTCTTCGTGATCCTCTTCATCTATGGCTGGAACCAATACCTCTGGCCACTGCTGATCACCACGGACCCGGAGATGAACACCATCGTGATGGGCATCAAACAGATGTTCCCGTCCGGCGACGACATCGCGGACTGGCCGGTGATCATGGCGACATCGATCCTGGCCATGGTGCCGCCGGTGGTGGTGGTGGTCTCGATGCAGAAGCTCTTCGTGCGTGGCCTGGTGGACTCGGAGAAATAGATGGCAACGATAACTCTCTCCAGCGTGAAGAAGAGCTTCGGCAACATCGACGTGATCCACGGCGTTGACGCGGATATTGCCGATGGTGAGTTGATCGTCATCGTTGGTCCCTCGGGCTGTGGGAAATCCACGCTCCTGCGCATGGTCGCGGGGCTCGAGACCGTGACGGCGGGCGAGATCAGCATCGGCGACGACGTCGGCAACGACCGCGAGCCGATGGACCGCAACATCGCCATGGTCTTCCAGAACTACGCCCTCTACCCGCACATGAGCGTCTTCGACAACATGGCCTATGGCCTCAAGATCGCGAAGACACCGAAGGATGAGATCCTCCGCCGGGTCGAGGACGCGGCGAAGTTGTTGCAACTTGATGGGCTCCTGGACCGGAAGCCCCGGCAGCTATCAGGCGGACAACGCCAGCGCGTTGCCATGGGCCGCGCCATCGTGCGCAAACCGCAGGCATTTCTCTTCGATGAGCCGCTTTCGAACCTCGATGCAAAACTACGGGTTCAGATGCGGTTGGAAATCAAGGCATTGCAGTCTGACCTTGGCGTCACGTCGCTCTATGTCACCCACGACCAAGTCGAGGCCATGACGCTGGCACACCGGATGATCGTTATGAATGAGGGACGCGTTGAACAGATTGGCGCGCCGTTGGATGTCTACATGCGGCCCGCCACCCTCTTCGCGGCACAGTTCATCGGTAGCCCATCCATGAATGTTCTACCCGCGACCGTCGACGCGGGCAGACTCACATTGGAAAATGGTGTTGGTTTCAGTGTGCCTACTGCCATCTCGGGCAAGGCCACGTTCGGAATACGCCCAGAACATCTTGCATTGAATGAGGCCGGGCCGATTGCCGTTCAGATCGGTATGACCGAGCCGTTGGGCGCAAACACTCTGGTGCATGGTTATCTGGAGGGGACCAGGACGCCGATCACCGCGAGCATTCCCGGCGCTCTGACACTTGCGGATGCAACAGAAATCATGCGGTTCTCGCCGGAAGGACAGAACGTCCACCTGTTTGATGCGGATACGAACGACAGGATTGCGTAGGAATTCGTGTTCAGTTCGATCGGACATCCTTGCAATCAGAAGCGGTACTTCGACCGAGTGCAGGACAAATCTCTAAGTTCTGCTTTCAGTCTGTATTCCGAATAACGTCGCGCTTTTCGCGAACCTTAACGGGTGCATCCCGGTGACATTCAAGGGCTATCGAAAAGTTCAATCGGGATCTCGGCAATCGCAGATATCTCATTCAGCAACTCCGGGTCATACAAAGACGCAACTTCAGCCGTCGTTGTGACCATCTTGGTCGCGCGATACCTGACCCTTCAGAAAAACCTGGCGACCGACACGTGCGATCACCACCTGGGCAAACGCCCCGAATGGCCCGCAGTTTGAGGTGCGAGGGACAGCATTCGGGAAGCACCAATAGCAGTGTCCTTACGGTTGGGCTCATGTTGCCTTCCCGTAAGTGCACCACGAGCAATCCTCACGCGTTCGACATGCTTTGGCGCAACGCCTCGCTTTCGCCGGTGAAGTAAGAATCCAGTGCTGCGCACTCGGGGATCCGGTCTACGCGGAAGTTTCGAAAGTCCTCGCGGAGCGTGCACCAAGCCGAAACGGTCGCAACCGAGATGAAATAGGTTATGGCGATCGGGAGAATCACCCGCTCCGTGCGCGTGCCATCGAGGGATTGATACACGATCTTCAGCTTCCGTTCCTTGCGGATGGCGGCTCGAATGTCAGCCATCAGATTGTCCCCGGGTACCGGTATCCCCCAGTCCGAAACACGCAGGCTACCGTCCGGGACGCGGTGCGTTTCAATTTTGCGGTGAACCCTGTCGGCGGCTTTGCGGAGGCTCGCATCACCCGTGCGGCTGATCATGCAAAGTCCGACGAGGATGGCTTCGAGCTCTTCTTCATTGAAGTTCAGCGGCGGCAGATCGTAGCCGCGTCGCATCACGTATCCGACGCCGGTCTCGCCTTCGATAGGAATACGCATGGACTGCAGGGTCGCGATGTAGCGATAGATTGTACGGGGCGAGACTTCCAGCTCCGCAGCGATTGCGGCCGCTGACATCGGCGCCGCAGCGCTACGCAGGATATGAATGATTTCGAACAATCGATCGGTTCTAAGCATCGCGCCCTCCATTTTCTCGACGCTAGCAGAACCATACTGACAGATAGCTGTCAGCAACGGCGCCCTATTCACGTCTTCAGAGACATGGAATGGACAACGCGATGGACCGCGAGATCTTACCGAATTCCCGCCGGGCAGGTGTTGCGCTGATGATCGCCTCGGCGGTGATGTTCAGCAGCGCGGGTCTCTTTGCCAAGGGCGTCACGGCGGGCGCGTGGGACGTGATTTTCTGGCGCGGCGTGTTCTCGGCGCTGCTGACGACGCTTTTCATTGCCGGACGCCGGGCGCTCCCGCGCGAATTTAGTGGCATGGGGCGGGCGGGTCTGGCAGCGGCCGTGATCGGTGCATCGGGATCGGTCGCGTTCATAACCGCATTCAAGCTCACGACCGTCGCGAATGTCGCGCTGATTTATGCGGCAGCACCAATGCTCGCAGCCTTGATCGCATGGCTCTGGCTGGGCGAACGTATGACGCGACCCGTTGCGTTGGCGTGTCTTGCGGCGTTCGCCGGGGTCGGATTGATCTTCTCGGGTTCGCTCGGCGGGATTAACATACGCGGAGATCTCCTGGCGCTTTGGATGACGATCGTCATGGCGACCTATCTGGTCATTTATCGCCGCTATCCCGAGACGCCCAGTGCTGGGCCGGTGGTGCTGGCCTCGATCCTCGTGCTGCCGCCCGCGCTGATCTACGGCGCGCCCTTCGACAATCCGCTGTCCGAGATCGTGATCATGGCGGGCTTCGGATTGGTCTTCGCGCTCGCCTCGGTCGCGATGACCGAGGGCGCCAAGCGCCTTCCCTCCGCCGAGACGGCTCTGCTCAGCACACTCGAGACGCCACTCGCTCCGATTCTGGCCTGGCTGATCCTTACGGAAGTTCCGGCGGCTCTCACGGTCTGGGGCGGTATTCTGATCATCGCCGGAATCATTGGAAGCCAGCTTGCGCAATCCGCCCGCCACAGTGATGCAAAGGTCGCCCGATGCCGTCAGCCCAGCGCTTGAACCAGACCCTGATCACGTTCATCGAACGCCAACCGCTGTTCTTTGTTGCGACCGCCGCCCCCGACGGCCGGGTAAATCTTTCGCCAAAGGGCCTGGAGACCCTGCAGGTGAAAGGTTCCCAAAGGATCGTCTGGCTAAATCTGACAGGCAGCGGCAACGAGACAGCCGCTCATGTGCGGGCGCTTCCGCGCATGACACTGATGTTCTGCGCCTTTGAGGGGGCGGCAATGATCCTGAGGGTCTATGGTCCCGCCCGCGTCGTTCACCCGGGCGTCGACGACTGGTCAAAGCTGGCCGAGGGGTTTTCCGACATGGCCGGAGCCAGACAAATCTTCGATTTAAGGATAGATCTCGTCCAGACCTCCTGCGGCACCGGCGTGCCGATTATGACCCACGCCAAACAGCGCGGCCATGACGAACTGCTGCCCTTCTACGCCGAGATGGGGCCCGAGCGCGTTCGTGACTACTGGCTCCGAAAGAACCGTCTCAGCCTCGACGGGGCTGAGACAGGAATCGACGGGTAATGCCCGACCGCGCCGAGGCCATCGATAAGGGCCTCCAACGAACTCTCGCCTTGTTTCCGCGACCAAAGTAGACGTTGCGTGTCGCAGTTCGCAGCGAGACGCGTCGATCACCTCAGGAGCATCGACAACCGTGTCTGCTTGATCACAGACGCTTTGCCTTAACTCCGATCTTCCCGATACCTGACGTAGCTTTGACCGACAGGACTTCGCTTCTATCGCGCAATTCCCCGACACAGACAGCCTGAAGGTGGAAAGCTTGTGAGCTTTCACCACCGAGTTCCTCCATCGTTATGCTTAGGAAAATAAAGGATCGGACATGGCGAACAAGCGCGCAAATGCCGAGGAGACCGTTTAGAGATTGCGTTCGGTAGACATTCTCGATCCAGAGCACCCCATCGGTCCGGCTCAATCGGGACGTGACCTCACTCAAGCGACCGGCTAATGCCGGCTTCGATGAATACAGAACACTACGATACGTTGATCATAGGCGCCGGTGCCGCAGGCATGATGTGCGCGGCCCATGCCGGTGAGCGCGTGCTGGTGATCGATCACGCCAAAGCACCAGGTGAGAAAATCCGCATATCGGGCGGCGGGCGTTGCAACTTCACCAACCTCCACGCCTCGTCGGAAAACTTCCTTTCGACCAACCCGCATTTCTGCAAGAGCGCGCTCAGCCGCTATACGCAGCGGGATTTCATCGATCTGGTCGACCGTCACGGCATCGCCTGGCACGAAAAGACGCTTGGGCAGCTGTTCTGCGACACGTCGGCGAAGCAGATCATCGCCATGCTGATCGCGGTACTGGAAAACGCAGGCGCCGAGTTGCGTTTGCGGACCTCGGTCGAATCAATCGAGCGACACGATACCGGATTTGCGGTGCGGTTGAACTCGGGCCCGGTGATCTGCTCGAATCTGGTTATCGCCTGCGGCGGCAAATCGATTCCGAAGATGGGTGCCACGGGCTTCGGATACGGCGTTGCCGAGCAGTTCGGTCTGCTCGTGACCGAGACACGCCCTGCCCTTGTGCCGTTCACCTTCAGCACCGAGATGCTGGCCGAGACCAAGTCCCTTTCGGGCGTTTCGATCGCAACGCGGACATCCTGCAACGGAACGGATTTCGATGAGGCAGTCCTCTTCACCCATCGCGGGTTGTCCGGCCCTGCGGCGTTGCAAATCTCGTCCTATTGGCGGGAGGGCGACACGGTCAGTCTTGCGCTTCTACCGAAAGTAGATTTCTTCGATTTGCTTCGTGACAAGCGCGTCACCGACGGGCGTAGAACCCTGACAACAGTGCTGGCCGAGGCAATTCCGAAACGTCTCGCGGACCATCTTGCGGGGTCTCTCAGGATCGAGGGAACTCTGGCAGATCAATCTGACAAGACTCTGAGATCGGTGGCCACGGCCCTCTCGGACTGGAAAATCAGGCCGCAAGGCACCGAGGGTTACCGGACCGCGGAAGTCACCCTGGGCGGCGTTGCCACCGATGGGTTGAACGCGCGCACGATGGAGGTGAAGACTGTACCCGGCCTCTACTTCATCGGAGAGGTCGTCGATGTCACCGGCTGGCTCGGAGGATACAATTTCCAATGGGCCTGGTCCTCCGGTTGGGCAGCGGGGACGGCAATTGCATCGAAATAGCACCTGCGCGAAGAAACACGTCGCATCCGAGCTTGCG
>JBHJIZ010000106.1:0-18599 GCA_050043005.1 Paracoccaceae bacterium | reverse complement strand
CGATGTGGCGAGCATGATCCGTTCGGCATCCCGGCGGGCCAGCTCCAGCACGTCGGGTGATACGCCCGGTTCGCCGAAGATCGCGTCCGCTTCTTGCAGCCGCTGAACGGCGCGCAACGTCAGCAGATCGGCGTCCCCCGATCCGGCACCGATGACCGAGATCAGGCCGTCCCTCTGTGTTTCAGGGGCGCCGCCTGCCGCGATCGCGGCCTTGATGGTCTGCGCGGCATGAGCCTGCCCCCCGCGCGCATGTATCTGCCGGGGTGTGCCGGAGAAGACCCAGCGCCAGAAGGCACGCCGCTTCGGGCGGGCGACGCGGAAGGCGACAGCGTCCCGCAGCCGTCCGGCCAGTGCCGCGAGATCCCCAAGCCTTGGCTCCAGCGATTCCTCGATCCGGGTCTTGATGATCCGGCCCAGAACGGGTGCCGTGCCCTCGGTCCCAATTGCAACCACAACCGGGTCGCGATCGACGATCGAGGGGGTGGTCGCATCGCAGAGGTGCGGTTGATCGACCACGTTCACCAGGGCGCCTGTATCCTTGGCAATGCCGTGCCAGGCCGCATCGGCGCCAGGACAGCCGCTGCCGATGAAGACCAGGGCCGTGTCGCGAAAGATCTCGGCCGAGACGTCACGATGTATTGAGATGCGGTTGGATTCTGCCAGGTCTTGAAGCTCTGGCTCTGGATCGCGCGCGACGAGGTCGATTGCGACTTCGGTCTTCAGGAGGAGCCGCACCTTCTGTGCCGCCTGTTCGCCACCGCCGACGACGACCGCACGTCGGCCAGCCATGCGCAGGAACATCGGAAAGAACTTCATAGCGGCGCTCCATCGTATACACACCATTTTGGCGTGATCGCTGGAATTATCAATCCGTTTGTGGGTAATATATTATTTCACAGAATTTTCTGTTTATCCGAATTCCACGAAGACTGCTCCGCCTGCGATCACGATCATCAGTCCGGCACGGACAGGGCCGATCCGCTCGCCCAGGATCAGCCAGCCCATGATCGCCCCGAAGACGACCGAGGTTTCGCGCAGCGCCGCCGCCTCGCCGACCTTGTCGAGCCGTGTTGCCAGGAACACGCAGCCGAACGAGAAATACGCGATGACAGCCCCAAGGATGCCGCGCCGGAACAGGCCGACCAAGTCGTCCGCCCGCAGCCAGCGGCGCCATAGCAGCAGCGGGAACAGCACGCCTTCGAGCAGGAAGAACCAGACAATGAAGGTGAACGGGTTCTCGGCCGCCCGGATCGCATAGGCATCGTAGACCGTGTAGACTGCGGTGCTGACGCCAGCCAGAAAGGCCAGGCCAATAGCTGCCAACAGGATCTGGCGGTCGATCTGTTCCTTGCGCAGGTTGTAGGCGGCCAGGGCAAAGATGCCGCCCGAGAGCAGCGCGACCCCGCCCCATTGCCCGACCGAGAAGAACTCGCCGAAGACGACGCCCGCGAAGATGACCGTCACCAGCGGGCCGGTCCCACGCACCACCGGATAGACCGCCGAGAACGCGCCGCGCGAATAGGCCATGGCGACCAGCCATTTATAGCCCAGGTGGATCAGCATCATGCCGGGGAACAGCACCCAAAGCTCGGGCCCCGGCAGCGGAACGACGAAGATCGCTAATGGGATCGAGATCAGGCCGACCGAGATGTCGACCGCGCCGCGCGACATCCATGGATCGTGCCGCCCCTTTTGCAGCACGCCCAGCGCGGCATGCATGAACGCGGCGACCAGCGCGAGGATCATCGCCGTGGTCTTGCCGGTTTCGGTCCCTTCGATCGAGATGATCCAGGCGGCCAGGTCCATCGTTACAGGCTTCTCCGTATCTGCCCTGGAACCGCCGTAGCAGCAGATATACGCGACTGCGAGATGGTGTGTCTTAAATCAGATGGGTGACATGTGTCGGAGCGGTCCCGGGTCTTCGCCCGGGACAGCGCGGAGCGCGCAGCAGGCGGTGTTGAACGCAGTCAGAGCGGGGATGGATCGATGTTGGCGCCGCAGATCAGCACGCCGATGCGCGCATCGGGGGGTGGATTGTAAGCGCCGCTCGTCAGGGCGGCCAACGCGGCTGCACCACCGGGTTCGGCCAGCAGACGCGCAGAGGTCCAGAGTTTTTGTTGGGCATCTGTGATGGCGTTGTCCGGAACCAGCACGCTTTCGATGCCGTACCGGGTGGCAACGTCGTCGCTCATCGCGCCAATCCGGCTCGCGCCGAGTGAGTTCACGGCAACGCCGCCGACCTCGACCATCGTCTCGGGTCCGTCGCGCAGAGCGGCGTTCAGGGTCGGAGCCCGTTCGGGCTCGACCGCCACGATCTTCAGGCGGTCGCCGAACCACGACGCAATCCCGCCGATCAACCCCCCGCCGCCGACCGCGACCAGCAGGCCGTCCAGATCCGGGAGCTGCTGTTCAATCTCGCGGCCGCCAGTGCCTGTCCGGCAAGCGTCGCGGGCGCGTCATAGGCATGAATCGAGATCGCACCGCTTTCGGCACCATAGGCCTGCGACGCTTCGAATGCGTCGGCATAGGCGCCCGGGACAACATCCGGTTCGACCCCGGCCGCGCGGATCAGGCCGATCTTGGTGGGCCCGGCAATCTCGGGCACAAAAATGCGCGCGGGAATGCCCAGCTTCGCCGCTGCCCAGGCAACGGCGGCTCCGTGATTGCCACCGGAGGCGGCGACCACCCCCGCATCGGGGATGTCCATAGACAGCAGGGAGTTGGTCGCTCCCCGCGCCTTGAACGTGCCGGAGTGCTGGAACAGCTCGAGCTTCAGGTCGACCGGAAAGCCCAGCCCGAGATCGTCTGGGCCGAGCCGAAGCACCGGCGTCTTGCGGATGTGTGGTTGAATGCGCGCCGCGGCGGCACGGATGTCGTCCTGGTTGATCACGTCGCCTCTGATGCTGGTGTAGCGGCGAGGTCAGCAAGAAACGATCTGATCTGCCGCCGGGATGTCAGGTGAACACGGTTCAGGTGTCGCGCGGGCCCGTCTTCGGACATCAGTCCAAGCGCCTTTGGCCGTCCCCGTCGGGAATACCCGATAACCCAACCGAAGAGGAAGTCGGGATCGAACCTTTCCGGGCATCCCGTGCCCAGATCCGCGCGCGCCCGGCCATATCCCCGGGCAGTACGCCATACTACGCGCCAGAACCGCAGCCACGCGGGCAGATCGAGGAAGATAACCGTATCTGCGCGGTCAAGTCTGTTCGGCCAGGTCCGGGAATAGTTTCCGTCCATCACCCAGGCGTCGCTGCGCACCACGGCGTCCACCCGGTCGAGGAAGATCTGCTCTTGGGCCATGACCCATCCGGGTTCCCAGAACAAGCTGTCCATGTGGATGACGGGCAGGGCCAGACGGGCACCGATCGCACGCGCCAGCGTTGACTTACAGGAACCGGCGCCGCCGACAATCATGATGCGTCGCATCGCGGTGCCTGGGGCTCCAGAAGACCGAAATAGGCGTTTGCCGGGTCGGCCAGAATGGCGGAGCGGCCCATGCCCGGAATATCATGTTCATGGACCTGCACCACCGCGCCGAGGCGGCGGGCGCGTTCGACGTCGCCGCCCAGCCCCGCGGTCCGGAACAGCGGGATCCAGTGCGGTTTGGCGATCTCGTAATCCGAGCGGCGCAGGGACAGGCGCGGCGCGTCGCCATCCAAAAGGACGGCGCCCTGTTCCGTTGTTTGAACCTCAAGACCGAACACATCGCCGTAGAACGGCGCGAGGCTGTCGGGATCGGCGCTCCAAAGCTCGGCCGCGCAGGGCTCGCCCGGATTGTCGCTGTCTGGAACATCGCCGTTCAGCAGATTGATCACGGTAAAAGCAATGCCCGTGGGATCGCGGCCGTTCACCTGTTCGGCAAACCCCTCCATCCGCTCGATCCCATTGCCTGCATGACCGCAACCGGCGGCAATCCGCTCGACCGCGCGCGGCAGATCACCGGAGAAGCGGCACATCCAGACGGGGGTGGCGAAGGCGCCCATGGCCATGAACTGGTTTGCGAAGACACGCTCACCCGATCCGATCAGCGGGATCGAGCCCCAGGGCGGCACATGCAGCGGACGCATGCCCCAGGCAAACAGCTCGCGATAGAACGCCATCGCTTGAGTGACGCGTTGCGCATTAAGCTCCAGCCAGACCGGACGGCCGGGTGCTGTCATCCCAGACCGACCTCTGCCGCGATTTCCTTGCGGGACTTCCGGGCGCGTTCCGTGGCGGATTTCAGCTGCCCGCAGGCCGCCAGGATATCCTGCCCGCGCGGCGTGCGCACCGGCGAGGCATAGCCTGCGCGGTTGACGATCTCGGCAAATGCCTCGATCCGGTCCCAGTCCGAGCGTTCATAGACGGCGCCGGGCCAGGCGTTGAACGGGATCAGGTTGAGCTTCGCGGGGATGCCGCTGATCAGCTTGATCAGCTTCTTCGCGTCGGCATCCGAATCGTTCACGTCCTTGAGCATGACGTATTCAAACGTGATCCGCTCGGCGTTCGACAGGCGCGGATAGGCGCGCAGAGACTCGAACAGCGCCTCGAGCGGCCATTTCCGGTTGATCGGCACCAGCACGTCGCGGAGGTCGTCGGTGACCGCGTGCAGGCTGATTGCCAGCATAGTCGCCGCTTCCTCGCCCCAGCGCGGGATCTCGGGCACCACGCCCGAGGTCGACAGCGTTATCCGCCGTCGCGACATCGACAAGCCTTCGCCATCCATCGCGATCAGCATCGCATCGCGCACGGCATCGAAGTTGTAGAGCGGCTCGCCCATTCCCATCAGCACGATGTTCGACAGCATCCGCCCGGTCAGCGGGCCGCCGCCGGCTTCGGGCCATTCGTCCAGATCATCGCGGCAGATCAGGATCTGGTTGACGATCTCGGCCGCTGTCAGGTTGCGCACCAGCTTCTGGGTGCCGGTGTGGCAGAACGGGCAGGTCAGGGTGCAGCCGACCTGGCTGGAGACGCAGAGCGTGCCGCGATCTTCCTCGGGGATATAGACCGCTTCGACCTCGTGCCCGCCCGCGATTCGCAGCAGATATTTGCGCGTGCCGGCCTCGCTGATCTGGCGGGTCACAATCTCGGGCCGGGACAAATCGAACGCCTGGGCCAGATCAGTGCGGAAACCCTTTGAGAGATTGGTCATCTGGTCAAAATCGGAGACACCGCGATTGTAAAGCCATTGCCAGAGCTGGCCCGTGCGCATCCGCACCTGCTTCTCAGGCACGCCGATCTCGCCCAGCGCCACGCCAAGTTGCGAGCGCGTCAACCCGACCAGCCCGGGGCGTCCCGACACCGTGCGAGGCAGCGTCGCGAAATCCGGGGAGATCACGGTATTGGCAGGTTTCGGGTGTGTCATCGGTCCTCTCGCATCACGGCGCGCGCCTTATCACAGCGATGACGGCGTGGCCACTTCCAACGAATCAGCACGCATGCTCCAATTGCGCGCATCGTTTTTTTTTCAGCGTCGATCTGCTTTTCGGAGGTGTGTCATGGGCAAGTTCAACCGCAAGAAACCCGATTTCCGGGATCATTTCAAACCCGTCCCCAGCAATGCGATGAAGGTCCACATGGGCCAACAGCTCGCGAACAAGGTTGCAGGTCCGTCCGCCAAGGCCGCACAGAACCGCGCGGACGCGTGGGTCGGAGCGATCAACTGGGCAACCGACAAGGCTTTCGATATCGGCGTTGCCCATACCGAACCGGATCACCTGCGCAAGAACGCACGCGAGATCGAGCATCATCTTCAGGACAGTTCAGGCGTGCTCTATGCACGTTTCGTGATCGAGCGCCCGGTCGAGCAGACGTCGTACAAAGAGTACATCGGCGTGCAGATCCTGGGCGGCGGGCATTCGTTACAGGACGCCCAGGCGAGACTTCAGGCCGCGCAGGACGGGGAACAGGAGTGTTTCAGCTTCGCGGAACGCACGTTCTGTGTCCCGCGCGACGTCATGGAGAAAGCCAGCGGTCGCGACGACATCTGCACCGTCGACAACCCGACGGGCGCGAAGAAGCCGGACGGGCCCAGCCTTTCGGCGGTGCCCGATTACAAGAACCTTGGCTATTCGGCCGCCGTCGCTCGCAAGATGATGCCTGTTCTCGAGAAGAACCCAAAGAACCTCGCGGGCGGTTTCCTGATCAAGATGACGTCGATCAAACGAAGCCTGATCTTCCTGACCCGCGAGGAATGGGAAAAGATCAGGAACAGGTAACGCGCAGTGTGCGCGTTACTTGCTGCGTGCCACTTGCCAGGCGCTACCTGTCAAACGCGACTTACCAAGCGCTACTTACAAAGTGCCGTCGCCGACTTGATGGCTGCCGTGAAGCCTGACAGCGAGAACGTATCGCGTGTCGTGGTTCCGCGCGCCGACGTGCCCTTGATCGTCGCAGTCGAGCCCCGCCGGAACGCACCGGTCAGCGTATCGTCATCGCCGGACGACCGGGTCCATGCGTTCTCGCCATCGGTGAACATGGTGTAGTTCCGTGAGCCGACGCTTACGTCAACGTTCGTACCGCCCTTGAACGGGTACCCCGCCAGGAACGATACTTCGTTCTTCACGTTCTCCTTCGGACGCACCGACACCATCAGGAAGATGTCTCCGCGATTGACCTGCACTTCCTTGCCGTCACGCGTCGCGTTCCACTTCGTCGGCGTGCTGACGATCCAGCAAACTTTCGACCCATCGGTCGTTGCTTCGAAGACCGACCACGCCTTGTGCGCTTCGACCCGTTTCTGAGCCATCGCGGTATCGCTGAGCGACACGGCTGCGATCAACCCGACCAAAATTATTCTCAACATCGAAATCATGCCCGCCTCGTTGCCTCGATATCGTCTGACTGCGACTTTCCTGACACGGCACCCGGTATAGCTCCGGTTGTCCCCGCGCCGTTCTTGAGCATACTGTAACTCAGGGTTGGATTTCCACCCTGAGGCATGAAAATCACGACCAGTCGTTCGGCAGCTCCCGAACGTGGAACGTCAGAAGGAACAGAAGCCGTCGTGCAATCTGTGACATCGCCTGAAAACCTTACTGACATCGCGGACGAAGATCTTCTTCTGCGGGTGGCTCAGAATGGCGATCGCGCGGCGTTCAAGGCCCTGTTCCACCGCTATGCCGGGCGGATCAAGGCGTTCATGATCAAGGGGCGGGTGGCGCCCGATCAGGCCGAGGAGATCGCCCAGGAGGTGATGGTCTCGGTCTGGCGCAAAGCGGCGAGTTACGACCCCGCCAAGGCTGGTGTTGCGACCTGGATTTTCACGATCGCGCGCAATCGCCGCATCGATGTGATCCGGCGCGAGACCCGTCCCGAGCCCGATCCGGACGATCCGCTGTACCGTCCGGACCCGCCGGAGGATCCGCAGGCGAGCCTTGCGCGGGGGGAAAGGGACCGGCTGGTGCGCGAGGCACTTGCCGAACTGAGCGACGAACAGCGCGAAATTGTCCGGCTGTCGTTCTTCGCCGGCCTGTCGCATGGCGAGATCGCCGAACAGCTCGACGTGCCGCTGGGGACCGGCAATTCGCGCATCCGGCTGGCCTTTGGGCGGTTGCGCACGGCGTTGGGCGATACGTTCTCGGACGAGTTGAACGATTGACGCCGTGGCGCATGGCGCCTAACGCCCATCCACGCCATCGCGATCCGGGAAGACCTTGATGAACCCAGTCCTTGCAGAAGTGCACCGCGGCCCGGTGCTGGAGTGCGTTCATCGTGGCTCGGTGGCGGTATGTAGGCCGGATGGCGCGGTTGTCCTGAGCCTGGGGGACATCGACACGCCGATCCTCCCCAGGTCGTCGTGCAAGATGGTTCAGGCGTTGCCGCTGGTTGAAAGCGGTGCCGCCGAGGCGCACGGTCTGAGCGATCGGCATCTCGCGCTCGCGTGTGCCTCGCACAATGGGGCCCGTGTCCACACGGGTCTTGCCGCGACATGGCTCGAAAGCCTGGGACTGAGCGATGCCGCGCTGCGATGCGGGCCACAGGAACCGGATGACGGCGATGCCCGGAGGCTGCTCGTCAGAGAGGATCTGGTTCCGACCCAGCTTCACAACAACTGTTCGGGCAAGCATTCCGGGATGTTGACACTCAGCGCGCACATGAAGGGCGGACCCGAATACCTCGAGACCGACCATCCGGTGCAGCAGGCGATTCGCGCGGCAACTGCCGAGACCGCGCGTCAGGACCCTGTCGGACATGCCATCGATGGCTGCTCCGCACCGAACCACGCGATTTCGCTGACCGGGCTGGCGACCGCGATGGCAGGCTTCGCGGATCCCGAGGCGGGCTTTGGCGGTGTTCGTGCCCAGGCGGCGGCGCGGCTGCGTGATGCGATGATGGCGCATCCCGTGCTTGTCGCGGGCGAGGGCCGTGCGTGCACGTCGCTGATGCGGGCCGCCAAGGGCAAGGCCGCCGTCAAGACCGGGGCCGAGGGCGTGTTCATCGGCATTCTGCCCGAGGTCGGTCTGGGTATCGCGCTGAAGATCGACGATGGCGCGACCCGGGGCAGCACTGCGGCGATCGCCGCCCTGTTGGCGCGGTTTGGCGCATTGGCCCCGAACGATCCTGCGGTGCTGGGTCTGGCAGATGCACCCGTGCTGAACCGGCGCGGGATCGACTGCGGACGGATCCGCGCCACCGCTGTTCTGACCTGACAGAGTTGCAGGCTGGCTGTCGCCCGGCTCATAGTGCTTGGGTTGCAACGAAGGCTTGAGGCCCGGAATGCAGAGTGACTCCGTTCACACAGGGGGGTGCCTTTGCGGTGCCATCCGCTTCGAGGCCAAGGCCCCGGCGCTGAGGCCGCATTCGTGCTCCTGCAAGATGTGCCAACGCCATAGCGGCGCGCTCACAACGGTTTGGGTCGAGTTTCCCAGACAGGCCGTGACGTGGACCGGGCCGGGCGGCGCACCGGCGACGTACCGGTCATCCAACTATTCCAGCCGGGCGTTCTGCCCGCAATGCGGCAGCACTTTGGGCGCGATCGATGACGACCCGGTGGTCGCCTTGCTGCTGGGCGGCTTTGACAACGCGGACGAGGCGCGACTTGTCCCGGTGTGGCATTCCTATCGTGACGGAGCACCGAACTGGCGGCACTTTGAGATCCAACGCGACTGAACCGCGCCAAGCCGGACAGCGGTGCGGGATTGCGCCAGCGGTGCCGTCACGGAAGACGGTAGCGGTATACGTTGTTCAGATAGCCCTCATCTTCGATGCGAAAGTGGGTCTCACCGACATGTTCGAAGCCTTGCGCGCGGTAGAAGGCGATGGCCGGGTCGTTCTGCGCATTGGTGGTCAACCAGACCGACGGCACGGCCAAGGTGCGGCAATGGTCGAACGCCGCAAGCAGAAGACGCTTTCCGATGCCCTTACCGTGATGCCGGGGTTGGACGTAGAGCGTCGAGATCTCCACGTTCGAGCACCCGTCGACCGGCGCTTCACGGCCTGACGATACGCGGACAAAGCCGTCGATCCCGTCCTCGTTGTCGGACACGAGCATGAACTCGTTGGGGTCGGAGATCAGCCGCTCTGTCTTTAGCCGGGTGAACTCCTCCAATGCATAGTCGGCAAAGAAGGCGCTTACGCCGCGCTTCAGATAGGTGCCGATCCACACCTCGATGGAGATCGCGGCAATGCTGGAGGCATCGGAGTTCGTCGGCGCGCGCAATGTCATGGTGGATAGATGCGCGTCGGGTTCGGCGGGTCAACATCAAGCTTGCGGTCACATACGGCTCTGCGCCGTCATCTGATGTAAAGGTTCGGGGCGTGCGAGTGTGACGTTTTCGGAATCGGGAGAGCCGTTACACTGCATGTTCCCAAATGGCGGTAGCGCGGACGAAGCGGCCCATCACCTCCTTTACATCTACGGCTGCTTCTGAAGGAGTAACTGCGGAAACATCACTCTTTCGATTTGGGTTCGTTGCTCAATCTGCCTCGAGCCATACGTTGATATTTTCGCAAGAAGCAGCTTATGTTCAACGGCATGCGGAGTAAAAAAATAGAGACATTTGAAATCAATGTTAAGCGTCAGCACTGGATCAAGGACGATGGTCAATACGACCCCCACGACTTGTGCTCACATGGCAAAGTTTACGTGCAGATAGGGATGGAAGTTCTAAACACAGAAAACGATCTCTCTCTAACACTTTCCGCCGCTGGATTATTTTTGCTGCGCTCCCTTCAAAATAACTGCGACTTTGAAGAATTCGATAACTTAATGGTTCCCTGTTGCGGGAATTTCATATCTTTAAATGATGAGGATCCAGCCTCGGTAATAGTTCAGGGATGCCGGGAAGGCGTTGATTGGAGCACAAAACATCGCGACGACATGGTCGAACTAGAAACGCCAAGCGGTACTAAGGTGCTGATACCATTTGACCGCTATAGGAATACAGTTCTGCGATTTGTATGTGAGGTCGAGAGCTTTTATGGCCCACCTGAAAACAAGGTATCTAGCGATGATGATTACTTTCGCCTTGCCTTTGAAAGGTTTTGGCTTGAGTGGCGTGATTTAAAAGAGCGCTGGACGTGAGATTGCAACAAATTTCATGCAGTGAACAGTTTGAGGCCCAACTGGTTTTCAAGAGATTTAAACAGCAGCGATAGCAGTCATTCGCTGCCGTGCAGAATTTTGCTGATATGGGTTCAAAACCGACGTTGTTGCTTTCCCAGAAGCAAGCGCGACAGCCAAGCCGATCCGTACAGACACGTGGATTGCGATGGGATCAGTCGTACCTGCCGCAAATTGACGTCGATCAAGGACGCGCGACGCGTCATCGCCTTTTGTTGCGGGAGCAAACGAGGAGCCAGTCCGATGCGAACACTGTCCCTTTCAGCCGCCGTGATCATGCTCGCCGCCATGAATGCCAATGCCGATACGTTCGAGAAGGCCAAGGTGCTCGCAGGCGAGATGCTCTACAAGGAGGAGTGCCGCCGCTGCCATGCGCCGGACGCTGACGCGGCGAGCTATGGTCCGCCGCTCGAGAACGTCATCGGGCGCGGCGCGGGCACCTTCCCGGATTACGATTACTCGGTCGCGTTGGAGGCATCGGGCATCGTCTGGACCGAGGCCGCGTTGCGCGCGTGGATGGAGGACAATGACGGGTTCCTGCCGGGCACCAAGATGCGCCATGTCGGCATCACCGATCGCACCGTGCAGGACTTCATCCTGGCCTATCTGCGGTCGATCACCACACGGGACGGCGCGAAGATATCGGATTGATCCCTACGCGTTGGCCTCGACCGGAGTGCGGACCTAGTGGATTGACTCAGACATTTGGTATCCACTCGCCGCATTCTCTTATCCAAATGTCTGAGTCGGAAATTCCACTAGAAAACATATAGTTGTTAGTGGTTCTATTGATCGAGACGTTTGCTTGCGAGGATGCGCGCGGGATGCAAACGTCTCGATCGAACCACTAGGGCTGGACCAGCCGCCCCCACAGGTCGTATTCGCCTGCCTCGTCGACTTCGACGGTGACGATGTCGCCGGGGGAGAGGTGCCGGAAGCCCTCGTCAATGAACAGGTTTCCGTCGATCTCGGGCGCGTCGCCCTGGGTTCTGCACGTGGCGCCGTCGTCCTCGCCTTCGTCGACGATCACCTGAATGGTGCGCCCGACCTTGGCCGCCAGCTTGGCTTCGGATATCCGTTGCGATGTTTCCATGAAGCGGTTCCAGCGGTCCTGCTTGATCTCGTCCGGGACGTGGTCCGGCAGATCGTTGGCCGCGGCACCGCGGACGTCCTCGTACTGGAAGCATCCGACCCGGTCGAGCTGCGCCTCTTCCATCCAGTCGAGCAGGTGCTGGAATTCGTCTTCCGTTTCGCCGGGAAAGCCGACGATGAATGCCGAGCGGAGCGTGATCTCGGGACAGATCTCGCGCCAGGACTTCAGTCGGTCCAGAACCTTGGCCTCGTTCGCGGGGCGGCGCATCCGCTTCAGAACCGACGGCGCGGCGTGCTGGAACGGGATGTCGAGATAGGGCAGCACCAGCCCCTCGGCCATCAGTGGGATCAGATCGTCGACATGCGGATAGGGATAGACGTAGTGCAGCCGGACCCATGCGCCGGTCTGACCCAGCGCGCGCGCCAGATCGGTGATGTGCGCGCGGTAGCCGCCGGTTTCCGCGTGTTTCAGATCCAGCCCATAGGCTGAGGTGTCCTGGCTGATCACCAGCAGTTCGCGGACGCCGGAGTCGACCAGTTTCTCGGCTTCGCGCACCACCGCGTGCGCCGGACGCGAGGCCAGCTTTCCGCGCATCTGCGGGATGATGCAGAAGCGGCAGCCGTGGTTGCAACCTTCGGAGATCTTCAGGTACGCGTAGTGGCGCGGCGTCAACCGCACGCCCGAGGCCGGGATCAGGTCGATCTTCGGATCGGGCGCGGGCGGCACGGCAGAGTGCACTGCGTCCAGGACCTGCTCGTATTGGTGCGGACCGGTCACAGCCAGCACGGACGGATGCGCGGCACGGATCGCGTCTTCCTCGACGCCCAGGCAGCCGGTGACGATCACCCGGCCATTCTCGGCCACGGCTTCGCCAATCGCCTCGAGGCTTTCGGCCTTGGCGCTATCGAGGAACCCGCAGGTGTTCACGATCACCGCGTCTGCGCCGGTGTAGTCCGGTGAGATCGCATACCCCTCCGCACGCAGGCGCGTCAGGATGCGTTCGCTGTCGACCAGCGCTTTCGGACAGCCAAGCGAGACCATGCCGACGCGCGGACCGCCCATCGAGGCTGGGATCAGCGGATCGGGCGCGCGGTCGGGGCGCAGGTTCGGCGGGTTCTGACTCATCCGCGCCGCATACAGGACGACGGGCCAGGGAACAACGGGGTGTGACGATCGCCAAGGTTCGTGCCGTTCTGCCGCCTGTTGCACAACGGACTTGTGTTGTTTTGAGATAACACGGGCTTCTGATAAAATATGCGTCTGTTGGCGGGCTGACTGTCCTGACCAGCGAGGCACTGTTCAATGGTCGAGCACAGTGGAGACGCGCCCGTGGAAGACGTGACCGCTCGTATCGCGATCATGGAGTCGGCGAAGGACTGCGCGAACCACCAGAGCGACGCGCGCATCCAGATCACCGGCTTCAACGTCGCGTTCTGTGCCGGCGCCTTTACGTTCGCGTCCGTCGGTGAAATGTCGGAGAGGCTCGCCTTCTCAGCGCTCTTTGCGCTCTAAGGGGTCATTATCTTCGTCTTCGTCTATCGCATTGGTATCGTGCAGATGTTCCACTATGATCTGTTCAAGCGGATCCGGGACGATCTGTGCTCGGGCTTGTCGAAGCCAGATATCGTCTCGCAGTGCAATGACGACATGGAGATCCGGGCCAGGCAGTTTCCGGTTTTTGGGTCTCGGATCATGAACGGGTCGTATCTGATCTTCTGGCCCGCGATCAATTTTTTTGATCTGCGCCATTGCAGCCGGGCTGATCTGGGTGAAATGACCGTCGCTTAGCCGGGGGTACGGGCAGGCGCTTCCATAAGGTCAGTCGCTGGTGTCTTTTCCCTCAGGCGGCCGAGAAATACGGTAGTGGGAAGGGCTCACGCAGCGGTCTGTGGCGCTCGCCAGGACTTCACAATTTCGACCCTGGCATTCACATCAGAGGCAAGCCGGACGGTCCCGTAATTCGTTGCGGCGGGGACCGTCCGGACCGCGCCGTCGTCGGATGCAATCTCGCCAACCGCACTCACGCGCGCTCTGGGCCCGCAGTCAAACAAACCAGGATTGATTTCGGTGGCGAGTCCGGGCGTGAAGGTGGCCTCCTGAGCCGCAGATCCGAAGGGGAAGACTGCGAGCAATACGCCTGCAAGAGCATATCTCATTGTAACCCATCTCCTCGAGTGTCCGGGAACCGGTGTCCACGGCTTATTTGAAGACTGACACGAAGCGCCGTCCTTCACCACTCCGCAGCAACTCGGTTCGTATGCGCTCTGACCGGGCATGGCGTGGTTGCAGGGAACCCCGCGCTATGCTCCTCAGATCCATCAACAGTTCTATCGAAGCTCTACCCTAAGCCGAACATTAACACTTCTTCTGCATCACGGACCATATGGCTTCGTGGATTTCGAGAATGCCGATTTCGTTGCGCCTGGCTCTGATAGGCGTGGCGTTCGGGATTGCTCTGTCTATGCTGGTCTTCGATCGGTTGCTCTACGCCGCGGCAGCGGGCGCAAGCTGTGTGCTGCTCGCCCTGAGTGAATGGCGGCTCCACGGATGGCGGACCAAACACCTCGATGACCTTCTCGAAGCGTTTGAAGATCTGCCGATTCCCATGGCGATGTATGATGCAAAGGAACGTCTGATCCTGTCGAACGCGCTCTATCGCTCACACCACCGCGAAACCTCGATTGACCTCAGCAACCCGCGCATACGACCAAGCTATGACTCTCTCGCCGCCGGAAACGAAGCGTTGCTCGCGTCGCGAAAAGAGGCTCAAAGGCAGATAGAGATGGCCATCGGCTCGTCTCCCTCCCCAGACGGCTTGCTGGTCGAGGCTCAGTTTCACCGGATCGGATGGTTGCGGGTTGGAAAGCGCCGGCTGTCCGGCGGTGGCAATGTCCGCGTTGCAATTGACATCAACGAGTTGAAAGCGCGGGAGGCCGATCTCGAACGCGCTGTCGAGCGCGCTCAGGCCGCTGACGCCTCCAAACTGCAATTCCTGGCGACCTTGACGCACGAGTTGCGAACACCACTGAACGGTGTGATCGGGATGGCCGCTGTGTTGTTGTCGTCACCGCACGACTCAAAGTCAGAGCGCGCTATCGAAGCGATCAAGGCGTCCGGCGAACATCTGTTGGAACTTGTGAACCAGTTGCTCGACTACGCACGGATCGCAAATCACGGGTTCGATCTGGTTGACCAGGAGTTCGACCTTCGTCGGCTGATCGAGGATGTCGTCAACGAGACACGCTTTGCGCCACAAGCAGCCGAGCTTGATGTCAGTTTTCGGATCGGTGAGGATGTACCGTCTTTGTGGCGTGGCTGCCGGATTGGCATTCGGCAGGCCCTTACCAACCTCGCCGGGAACGCAGTCAAGTTCACCGATGTCGGCTCGGTCGAGCTGGAGGTGCGGCGAGACCCGCAGGGTGTTGTGTTCTCCGTTCGGGATACCGGGATTGGCATCGCGCAAAACGAGATCGACAGGATTTTCGTGCCCTTCGAAAAACTGAACCAGCAAGAAGCCTCGAAAAGCAGTGGAACTGGCCTGGGCCTCGCCATCACTGCGGAACTGGTCGAAGGAATGTCCGGAAAAATCTCTGTCACCAGCGAAGTCGGCGTCGGCTCCTGCTTCACGGTCTTTCTTCCGATTCATCCGATTTCCGAACGCGTTCAAGAAAGCCCGCCACCCGACACCAGGGCAATGAGTTTGCTCCCGCGCGCCTCGTAGGCTCTCGTGCTTCATCCTGCGGCGAGGTCGCTTTAAGGCGCCATGCTCGGCAGGAATGATCGCGCGCAAGGGTCTCGATTTTCGATATCGGCCTTGACTGCTATCGGGGTCGAAGCCGTCGTTCCTTCCTTCGGCTTCTGAGCATTTGTCGATGCGCGCAGTCATGATAATCTTTCCAGATGTACGCGGAATTGACACGGCGGTCAGCTATTGCGAGGTTGGGCGCAATCACATCACTGCTGATGATCGGCAACAATACTTCTGCATTTGCGGGAACCACCGGTCGAGAAATTGAACGGCTCGTTTCAAGTATAGAAGAACTGTCTGGCGCTTTGCGGGGTGCCTTGATTTCAGTTGCCGACTGGCGGGCAGGAATTGCGGAATTGTTGTCTCAGGTGCCTGAAACGGAACTCATGCAAGGCATCGACTTTGACCATCTTGCAGCGAGGATCGGATTCGCAGAACTGGGTGTTTCAACCGCTCGGATCGACTTTGGCTTGAATGAGCATAGAACGTTGAACTTCCTGCCAAAACTCTTCGCGGTCGATAGAGGCAGGTCGATCATCCCTCATGGGCACTCGAACATGGTTTCAGCTCATCTACCGCTAACTGGAGCGTTCCGGCTTCGCCAGTATGATCAGGTGTCACGGGATGAACGCACATTGACAATTCGCCCCACCGCGGACCGGGTAATACGGGCGGGCGATCTATCGTCCATAGGAGAAGATGACGACAACGTGCATTGGTTCATCGCCGAAGAACCTTCGTACACATTTGACGTCATACTGACTGGTCTCGACGAGACGGCTGATGAGACCTTTGAGATATTCAATCTCGACATGGAGGCTGCGAAGCCTGACACGAATGGACTGCTTAGCGTTCCGCGCATGACAGTGTCCGCAGCGCTAAGAAAGTACGGATAGATCCGGCGTTACAGCGTCTAAGTTGGGCCCGACCCAGATATTCGCCGTCTTACGTCAGGCAGCGGTCAGTGCGCGCTCCCTTCGGCGCGCCAGGAAGGCCAGACTGCCCATCGCCGACAGCGACGGGCACCGAGCCGCGATCTGACCAGCACACCCGGATCATGCCAGCTTTCGCGGTCTGCGGACTCAGCAAAACGGTCACATCGCATGCACCCAAACGGCGGCGATCCGGGCTTTTCTTGCAAGACACAGCGCTTGAGACACTGTCCGCTTAGTGCTTTGCGGCTTCGCCGGGCTCTTCGCGCTTGCCAATCAAGTAAGCCCATACGCTCAGAACGACTGCGGCGGACGAGATGATGGTCATGACGGTGCCAGGAACAAAGTTCACAAAGCCACCAAGATCCATGAACACGAAATATCCGACATCCGTGACCCAGCCCACAACTGCGGTCATGAAGATGGCCGTTACGGATCGCCGCCAGATGTAGACGCCTCCGACAACGGTGAATGCCCCGATCCAAAGAAGGTTGAACCCGTGCTGGTTCAGAATTGCGCCGACTGCCGGATGGTAGTCATGGGCGATCAAGGCCGGGTCGACGGCGTCGGCGATGCCCGCAACAGCACCCGCCGCATCTTGCGAGATCGTCATCACGCCAGCAAACATGTGAACCAGTCCCCATAGGATCCACAGGACCGCCGAGACATTCAGCAAAAGAAGATCGGTGCTGTTCATTCGAATGCCCTTCGGTCAGGGTTGGTTTGCACTCAACTCGCGATGCCATAAGGTAGACATATTCCACCAACTCCATTTGGTGGACAAAGTCAACGATTTCTACAAATGCCGGACATAGAACTCGCGCTACTCATCGATCGCTTCATGCGGAGGATCCACTTCAGCCTCCAGTCGAAAGCGCATGTGTTCGACACTTCCAAGGTCGGCCCGGGAGGCGGCATTGTGCTTCTGACCCTCGCCGAGATGGGGCGCCCCGGATTACAGGAACTCACCAAGCGCGTTGCGCGTGACAAGTCTCAGATGACCCGCACGATCCGGTCATTGGAGACGAAGGGCTTGGTCATGCGCGAAGCGTCGGAGCATGATGCGCGCGTCACTCTGGTCAGCCTGACCGAAGCTGGTGAGCAGGTCGTGGAGGACTTGCAACACGCAGTCGCGGACACGATCGGAGAGATCCTTGGCGTGGTCTCAGGTCCCGAAAAGGAGGCGCTCAAAAGCCTTCTGGAACGCGCGTTGTCTGACGACGCGCACCAATAGAGGTCCTTTGGTGGATTGAAGCGGTCGCAACTTAGGCTAAGCTGGTCTTCGCCTTGGCCCCGAAGGAGATCGGATGTCAGCGACGCCGGACCTCAGCACAGCGGCCTTGGCGTTTCTGTCCGCCAAGCGTCCCGACCTGCCGCCGTTGACCGATCGAACGGCCTGGGCCTACCGCGAGGTTGCCCGGATCGAAGCGTTGAAACGTGCGGAGCGGGCGCTGTCCCGGCACCCGGTCGAGCTGTCCGAAGCCAGGATCGCGGGCGTTCCATGCCTGATCGCGACGCCTGACGGATGGGACGGTGCGCGGGACGCGTTGTACTGTTTTGGTGGCGGGTATTTTTCGGGCAGCGCGCGCGAGGATCTGATCCTGGCAGCACCGCTGGCCGCTTGTTCGGGTCATCGGATCACACTGGTCGATTACCGCCTGGCGCCGGAGCACCCCTATCCCGCCGCGATCGAGGATGGGTTTGCGGTGTACCGGGCGCTGTCCGAGCGCGGTCCGTTCGCGCTGATCGGAGAATCGGCAGGCGGCAATCTGGCGCTCGTGCTCCTGCAACGGGCACGCATCCATGATCTGCCACGCCCGACGAAAGTCGCTTTGCTATCGCCCTGGTGTGACATGAGCGCTTCAGGGGTGCCTGCGGACATGCCCGATGGCGAGGACCCGACACTGTCGCCGGAGATGATTGCCGCGGCGGCAGAGGTCTATGCGCCCGGTGCCGACACGACCGACCCCGAGCTTTCGCCGGTCTACGCTGACTGGCCCGGCGACCTGCCACCGATGCTCATGACGACGGGCACGCGGGATGTGTTGCGCGATCAGGTGCTGCGCCTCGCCGAGCGTCTTCGCAAGGCCGGGAACGCCTGCGAGGTCCGGGTGCACCCGCACATGTGGCATGTGTTCGAGTTCTACGACGAGATCCCCGAAGCCGACCGATCGCTGCGCGAAATCGCCGAGTTCCTGGCCAGAGACTGAGGTCTGCCGCGCGTTACGCCAGCGCCGCACGCAGGCGGTGTGGCCGCAAGGGGCGCGTCAGGAACACCGTATC
>JBHJIZ010000105.1:0-41199 GCA_050043005.1 Paracoccaceae bacterium | reverse complement strand
GCTTGCGTAGCGCCGCGTCTCCCGCCGATACTCTCGGCGGGCGGTTTCAGTCCATGGCATTGTAGGCTCCGTCCAGTGTGGCAACCGGACAGAATCACAACCCGCTGAAACCGCTCAACTCTTTTCGGGTTGGGCTCTGAGTCAATCCACTAGGCCGTCGCCGCGCGTTCGTGCCCGGTGACGCACCCGATCATCGCGGGCACGCACATCGAAACCGCCTCGACGATCCAGTACCCGCTGATCCCGGCAGCCTCCAGAAAACCAGGCCACATCCAGGGTGCGGTCGTAAGGAAAACCGCCGCCTCCGGCACGCCCCCTTCCATCAGCGCCCAGCACGTCCATCGACCCAGAAAGAAAACCGCGCCCATCGTGAGGCCAAGCGCGATTGTGCTCGCCCAGCTCTGCCGGGCCGAGATGACGCCCGCCATGATCAAGACGACGGATCCGGCAACACCGATCAGCACCTTGGTGGCGACAAAGTCGAACGCATGCGCGAAGGTGCCATGCACAGCTCCCGCAACGGCCGCCATACTGACGGCAATCAACGCCCCACGGGCGCCGTATGCACGATCGAGCGATGCCATTCCGCCTGAGAACCTCCTGAAGCTTCATACGCGATCTCTATTGACGAAAAGTGTCGCGCCCGACAATGGAGATCTGATGGCAGAGAAACTGATCAATTTGCGCCTGCGCCGCAAGCAGAAGGCCCGCGATGACAAGCGCCGCGCCGGGGACACCGCTGCCGCGCAATCGGGCCTGTCGAACGCCCAGCGATCGGAGGCCGCCGCGATCACCCGGCTGAGCGACCGGCAATTCGACGGCAAACGCCTCGACGACGCCAGTCAAGATGACTGAGGACCGGCCGGTCAAACGATCCCTCACCCTGCAGGGTCACCGCACCTCGGTCAGCCTCGAAACAGCCTTCTGGGACGAGTTCCAACGGCTTGCAACAGAGCGCGGCGTCTCGGTCAACGCGCTCGCCAGCGAACTTGACGCTACCCGAACGCCTCCTGCCTCGCTCGCCTCGGCGATCCGTCTCTACGTCCTGCGCGAGGTCAAAGCGGGGCGCTGATTTCTTGCGCGCGGCATGGCAATCTGAGAATGCTGCACCGCACACAAGGAGAGCCGCATGCCCGAACCCCGCTATCCCGAACGCCCGGAAGACCTGTTGAAACCGCAGCAGATGGCACAGCTCACGGGCATGGACTACATTCGCGGCATGCTGACCGGGCGCCTGCCCGCGGCCCCGATCGCGCAGCCCGGATGCATCACGATGACAGACGCCCACGAGGGGCGCGTTGTGTTCGAAGGCAATCCAGACTTCAGCCTCTACAACCCGCAGGGCGCGGTCCACGGCGGATGGTTCGGCATCGCGCTCGACAGCGCCATGGGCTGTGCCGTCATGACCCGATTGCCACGCGGCTTCGGCTATACAACTCTGGAATACAAGATCAACATCCTGCGCCCGGTTTTCGAGCACACCGAACCGCTTCAGGTGATCGGCGAATCGGTACATGCCGGGCGCCGCACCGCGACGGCTGACGGTCGGATCATCGGCACAGATGGCAAGATCTATGCGACCGGCAGCACGACGTGCCTGGTGCTGGAACTGCCAAAGGAATAACGGCGCCAGCTTTAGAACAAAATACGTGCGACCCCGACCAGAACGATCGCGCCGATCGTGGCGACCGCGATCTGATCCACCAGCGGATTGCCCAGAGAGATCGAGACACCGACTTTCGGCAACAGGAACCCGCCGACGAACGACCCGAGAACGCCCCAGATGATATACTTCAGGAGGCCGCCGCCGCCGACCACGAACGAGGCCAGCCAACCTGCCACCAGTCCGATGACGACCATTGCAATGATGCCCTTTGGATCCACCCGTTCTCTCCCGAAATCTGTGATCGATGCTTTCAAACGGCCGGCAAACGACCTGCCGCCCGAACCGCGCAGTGATCATGCCGACCTGTGCCGCCCCGTGCCGCACTCAGGCGTAAGCGATCCACAAGAGTACGCACCCCAGTGCCAACCGGTACAGCACAAAGGGCAACATCGTCCACGTCGCCGCGAACATGCGCATCATCACTGTCAGCGCAAGCCAGGCCGCACCGCACGAGAGGATCGCGCCCAGCAAAAGCTCTGACCCCAACTCCAGATCACCATCGGCGACGACCCCGGCCGTCTCGACCAGCCCGGCGGCCAGGATCACCGGAATCGACATCAGCAAGGCCAGGCGCGCGGCCTGTAACCGTTCAAACCCCAACCAGCGCGCCGCCGTCATCGTAATCCCCGACCGGCTTGTCCCAGGCACCAGAGCCAACGCCTGAGCCAGGCCGATGATCACAGCATCGCGCACGGTCCAGCTTTCGGCAGTGCCACGGTCAGGGACCGCGCGGTCCGCAAGATACAGCAGAATACCACCGATCAGCGTGGTCCAGCCAATCACCTCAATGGCACGCAAGGCGTCCATGGCCCCCGCCAGCTTCAGCGCCAGACCGAACACCACGGCGGGCACGGTCGCCACCGCCAGCAACAGCACCATACGCGCCGCATCGGTCCCGAATCGTCCCGTCATCACGTGCCCGGTGCCATGCAGCAAACCGACAAATTCGGACCGAAAGAAGCCACATACGGCAACAAGCGTACCGACATGCACCGCGACATCCATCACCGTGACCTGATCGTCACGCCACGTCAGAAGTGGCCACAGCGCCAGATGCCCGGACGATGAAATCGGCAGAAACTCGGTAATCCCCTGGATCACCGCCAGCATCACAATGTCGAAAAGTTCCATGCCGTCCCCTGTCGCCGCAGCGCGCCTGTGTTTGTGTCATCGGCGGTGCTGTGGCAACCTCTGGCAAACACCCCACTCGAAGGGACGCAAGATGTCAGAGCAGATCCAAGGACAGTGCCTCTGTGGCGCTGTCCGGTTCCATGGAAAGATACTTCCCGGCCGGGGCGGCGGTGTTTGCCATTGCGGGCAGTGCCGGCGCTGGGCCTCGGGACCCTTCATGGCTGTCCGATTCGAAGGCGGGGTAACCTTTGACGCGGACGACGCGCTGACATGGTTCCAGTCTTCCGGGCATGGCGAGCGCGGCTTTTGCAGCCGCTGCGGCTCCAGCCTGTTCTGGCGCGCGCCTGGGGACGGCAACGACGTGGCCGTCTCGATCAGCACCCTGCCCGAGGATCACGGACTCGAGATCATGGAGCACATCTGGGTCGACGATCAGCCCGGCTGGTACGCATTCGCCGACGATACACCGCGCCGGACCGCAGCCGACGTGCTGGGCACGAGTGACTGACGCCCCACGGACCGGGGCGGTCCGCACCCGCTCGGTCACGTATTTCCACGGCTTCGATCCGGCCTCGGTCGGGCGCTACCGGCGCATCTTCGAGGCCGCGAGCCTACGGTTGGACGTGACCCTCGGCGGTTTGCCAGATGAAGCCCCCGGGTGGATGGTCTCTCGGGGACAGACCCAGACCCAGATCCGCCACGCGCGATACGACGATCTCGTCCGCGCCTTTCAAGGCGCATCCCTCAACATGCGGCTTGGACGCGGCATTCGCACGTTGGCCGCCATGATCGGTGACGGCACGGTGTTCCGCCTCGCCCGTCATGCCCCGCGCGCCCTCGCCCTCGCCCTGTCGCCGGTTCTATTCATGGTGCTGCCATTCCTGCTGACGGCATCGCCTCTCGCACCCGTTGACCTGATCGATGTCGTGATCCTGGCCGCTCTCGGGATCGGTCTGCTGGTTCTTGCGGATCGGTTGTTTCTGCTCTTGGTCGCTGACCTCTTCGCCTATTTCCGCGAGATCGCGCATGGCACCTCGGACACGGCATCGCAGCACCATGCCCGCGTCATCGAGCTGACCGAGTCTGTGCAAACGCACGGCGACGAGACGCTGATCGTCGGTCACTCACTCGGGGGCATTGCCGCGATCCACGCCGCGGCAACACTGCTCGATCGTCTGGAGCCAGATCAGGCCCTCGGCCTCCTCACGCTTGGCTCGAACCATGGGATCGTCTTGCTGCAACCCGGCGCGGGCCGTGACCGCCTGGCCGAGGCAATCCTGCGCATCTGCACGGACCATCGCGTCACCTGGATCGACGTGTCATCGCCGCGCGACGCGTTCTGTGTCCCGCTCACCGACCCGCTGGCGCTGATAGAGCCGGAAATCGCCGCCATCAGTCCTCGCATTCTCTCAGCACAACTTGCCCGCGCGCCCAGGATACCGGGCGACCGCCGCACGGCCTTCGCCGCCATGCGCCGCCACATGGGCTATCTGCTCGAACCAAGCACGGACGGCGGCTTTGACTACGCCGACACTGTGACGGGAGAGCACACCCTCGCCGCCCGGTACGCCGATCGCCGCGACTCGCCGAAGGCCAGACTGTGGCGACGGTGAAGCGAAGACCCACCGGCGCCCGGACCAGCCAGCGCAAACAGAGACAGAAACCTGTCAGGCGCCGGTCGCTCTGGTGGCGGATCCTGCGGTGGCCGCTCAGGTGGATTGTAATCCTGTTCGTCGCTTGCGTGCTGTGGGTTGGTCTCTACCGCTTCATCGCCCCGCCCGGCGGCATCTATCTCGCGACCGAAGCCTGGTCACGCGGGGGTATCACGCAGGACCTTCGCCCGATCGAAGACATCTCTCCCCGCCTGGGACGCGCGATCATCGCCGCCGAGGATGCCCGTTTCTGCGACCACTACGGTTTCGACCTCGACGCGATCCGCGACGCGATACGCCGCAACGAACAAGGCAAGCGCACATACGGCGCATCGACCATCACCCAACAGGTCGCCAAGAACATGTTCCTCTGGCACCAACGCAGCTGGTTCCGCAAAGGCCTGGAAGCCGGGTTCACCGTGCTGATCGAGGCGCTCTGGCCCAAGCGACGCATCCTCGAGATCTACATGAACAGCGTCGAATTCGCACCCGGCGTGTTCGGGGCCGAAGCCGCCGCACGCCACCACTTCGGGCGCACGGCCTCGGCACTGACACCGACCCAGGCCGCGCGGCTCGCGACCGTTCTGCCGAACCCGAAGACCCGCAGCGCCTCGAAACCATCGGCCTTCGTCAAACGTCGCACCCGCAGCATAATGGCTGGGGCCGCGACCATCCGAGCCGAAGGCCGGGACAAATGCGTTTACTGACCATCACAACGGTCCAGTCGGCGTCGGCCAGCCTCAGTGGCCACCGCCGCCCAACCCGACACCGGCGATCAGCGCGCCCCAAACCTTCAGGCGCAATCCGACCGCTTTGACAACTCCGGTCGCTGCAATGATGTGCCCGGTTACACCGTGCAAGTTGCTTGTGTAGGTCTGCACGATGCACCCGCTGCCATCCAGCATGACCGCTTCCTGCTCGGGATGCACAAGTTCCAGATAAGCCAGAAGCGACCCGCGCGCGATGCCTTTTTCAGGCTCGAGCAGACGACCGCCCGGCACGACCTGACCGGTCGCGATGGCAGGCTGGATCGCAATGACCTTGGCGGGCAGAACGGCATCCCGGAACGACAGGCCGATGTTACTGTCACAGGCGATTTCGGCCGGCATTCCGACGTAAAGCGTCGATCGGGCGATCTGGGTGAACCCCGCCGTGATCCGCAGCGGAAGATCAGCGGGGCGGTTCGGGATGATCACCATCGCAGGGCTCAGGATCAGTTTCGACGCCGGGCTTCCGACACTCATCGCAAGCTGCGTGACGACGCCATCGGTGAACGACCGTACCTCGGTCTGCTCCAGGGCCACACGCGCACTCTCGACCGCTGCTTCGGCCGCCTTGCGACGGGCCGGGATCGCCTGGTTGAGATCGGACTGCGCCAGGTCGACCCGGGCCTCGGCGGCCGCCAAACCGGCCTCGGCGACGGTGACCGCAGAGAACAGCTCGCGCACCGCATCTTCGGTCCCGACCTTGCGCTCCAGCAATTGGCGGGCATTCTCCAGATCCACGCGCAGCTGCTCCAGGCTGGCATCCGCCTCGACCGTTCCGGCCTGGGCAACCTTCAGGTTGTCCGCCGCCTTGGTCTCGTCAGCATCAAGCTTGGCAAGCTCCGCCTGGGCCTGGGTCAGCGCCGCCTCCTGCGTGCTGCTCTCGATCTTGAACAACAGGTCTCCGGCGGCCACCCGTTGCCCGTTGCGCACATCCAACTCGGTCACCGGACCACTGGATTGCGCCACGACCGAGATTGTCCGAAACGGCAGCAGCCCCGAGTACGATTTCGGATGGAAGTAGAAGATCACCAGGAACAGCATGAACGCCATGATCGCCCACAAGAACACCGAGGTGCGCATGTTCCACACCGTCATCGCCTCGCCCCGGCGTTTCAGCTGGAAGTAGCGGATGATGACCGGGAAGGATGTGAAAAGAAGCTCAAACACGTTGCACCTCTTGTCCCGAAAGATCCGATCGGCTCGGCGCATCGGGATCCGGTTCACTGTCCGGTCCACGTTCCGGATCTTCCGGTTCGCCAGGGTCCGGATCAGCCTCAGTCCCGGGCTCCCCCTCATCGGGTTCGCCAAAGCGGTACCGAGACCAATCCATCATCGCGGCGATCAGGATCGCGGAGAGCGGCAAGAGCACACTGAAATGATCCAACGGAAAGATCTCGTAGAGCAAGGCAATCGCCAGCAATGTCGGTATCGTCTTCGCAAGCGGCGTGCCCTTGGACCGATGCTCGGCCCACCGGTCGAATGCCGCATACAAGGTCACCACGCCGTAGAGCGCCAGGAACATCATGCCCAGCGCGAGCCACGCGAAGCTGTCAACCTCGCCCGGCGCCACGAACCAGGATGGGAGGGCATGTGCCCCGTCACCTTCAACCGCCATGGAGTGCCCTCATTCCGCAGGAGTTGAATTTCGATACAGCCTTGCACGCGTGCGGTCCACACTCTGCACCATCGATCCAGGCGTGTTTTTGCGACGGCCGCCGCAAGCTGGTTTGCATCCCCGAAGTCCTGCCATGTCTTCACCGACGAAGTTGCGGTCAGGCAGGGGCGATACCGTTCGACCACAGTCGAAGGGCTCTGCTCGCAATTTCAGCAACGGAAAGGTCGGCGGCCTCGACCGGTTTCACTGACGTCTGTCTCGCGGCCACGGCGCACATTCGGACGCGGGCTACCTGTCTCGCCTGAGAAGATCTCTAAGCGACAGACCCTCGCGGATTGCCAGCATTGCCTCTGCAACACGACGCTGCTCGGTCGGTGCTGTCTTTGCAGATGCCACATGGCTCGCGAACATACGCTTCTTGCCCGCAGTGAGATCGTTCCAATGGTCGCTCGCTCGCGGGTCTGCGCGTATGGCGGTCTCCAAAGCTCTCGGAACATCGACATGATCCTGATCGTCAATGCGAAACCGCATCTCGACCTCGTCCCCAACGTCCAATCCCGTGTTGGCCTTGATCTTTGGCGAGACGATGAAATAGCGACGCCCATCGCCGACCGGTATCCATGCGCCGCGGACGGGTACTTCGGCAATCTCACCTTCCACCCGCAATCTTGGATAGATCTTGAAGGGTAACGCCGTCTCGAAGTGTTGCGGCAAGAACAGCACCTTGTAGGTGATGACACGCGATTTCCCCACGCCGTGCTGCGAAATTTCAGCCGTGAATGCGTGTGTGAAGTAACTCATGCGCCTGTAGTGCAGCTTCTCGATTGTGTTCGCAGGGGTTGGACCCATGCAGGTCGACGATCGACAACGGACCCTAGATACCCCGATGCGGCGGTTCTGCGAAGGGCTGGCGACTCGCAAGGTCCCAGCGGTGCACGTCACGCATCCATCTGGGCAATCGCGCGAACGTCCAGATCGCATTCGCGTTTATAACATTCGCACCATTCAGGCATGTTAGATCCCGGTCTGACCGGCAGGCTCACGTTCTGGCGACCAGTGAAGCCATGTGCATGAAGCCCGCTTCCCGCCAGTACGCTAGTACCGGCTTACCAGAAGGACGACGCTCACGATAAAAGTCACGGTCGCGGCCAAGAACAATCCGGCTGTGAACAGGAAGTCGTTGTCGACCGGGAAGCCGTGCGCCATGTGAGGTTCGCGAGGCAGACGGAAGCAAACGGGCTCGAAATCGCGAAGCTCGCCGGGCGATTGAGTTTGCGCTCCCCGTCGAGCCTACAGCTCATGCAGCGTTCATTCCCAAGGTCTCAGTCACGCCCGCCAGCGCATCCCCATAGGCGAAGATCCCCGGCGTCCCTCCGGTGTGGATGAACAGCACGTTCTCCCCCTCGGGCCGGTTGCCCGCGATGTTCAGCGCCCCCGCCATCGATTTCCCGGAATAGACCGGGTCCAGCATCATCGCCTCGCACCGTGCTCCCAGCCGGATCGCGCGTTCGGTCGGGAAGTTGATCTTGCCATATCCGGGGCCCAGGAACCGGTCGTTGACCACCACGTCCTCCGGGCGCACCGGATTGTCCATCCTCAGCAACTCGGCAATCTCGGCACAACGTCCCTCGATCCGAGGCTTCTGCAGTTCCGCCGCCCGGCGCACGCAATAGCCGGTGATCGGGATCTGCGAGCCGAGCGCCCGCATCCCGAACAGGAAACCGCCATGGGTCGCACCGCTGCCCGAGGCCACCGCGATATGATCGATCCTCAGATCCATCTCATCCAACTGTGCGAGCAATTCTGCCGCGCAATCGATGTACCCCAGCGCCCCCAGCGGAGGATGCCCCGGCGCCAGATGAATCACATAGGGCTTGCGTCCTTCGGACCGCAGCCCATCGGCAATTGTTTCCAGGTTGGCATCCGCTCCAGCCTCGTCTTCGCCCGCCGGGAACGAATGCAACACCGCACCCATCATCTTCTCGACCAGCACATTGCCGGACTCGCGATACATCGGATCGTTCGTCGCCACCCGCTCTTCGTGCTGGATGTGGCATTCCATGCCCAGCTTGGCCGCGAACGCCGCCGTCAACCGGCAGAAATTCGACTGTACAGCGCCCGTGATCAGCACCGTATCGGCGCCCTCGGCCTCGGCCGCGCCGAAGTAGTACTCCAGCTGGCGTACCTTGTTCCCGCCGAACGCCAGTCCCTGCAGATCGTCCCGCTTCGCCCACAACGCCGCCCCGGAGTTGACCCGGCTCAAGTGCCCCAGCCGCTCCAACGGCGTCACGCCGCCTCCCAGCCGCACCCGTGGCATTTCAGCCAGCCTGCCTAAGTTCATCGCCCCCTCCGTCACAGTACAGCGTCCACCAGCAAGCTTATCGAAGTTCCCGCCAGGAACACCAGCACCACATTGCGGAAAACCCGCTCCGACACTTTCGCCGCCACCCAGTTGCCAACGAACAGCCCCGCCAGGACCGCGGGCACCAGACTAACCGCATTCCACAGGGTCTCGGCAGTGATCCCGATCACCGCCCACTGCCCGGCCAGGATCACCGGCCAGACCACGCAGAAGAAGCTGACCATCGTCGCGCGGATCGCCATCTTCGAATGTCCCAGCCCCGCCATCCGCATCGTCGCGGGGGGGCCCGGGATCGCCAGGCAGCCGCCGAACAGCCCGGCCAGCCCGCCGAACAGACCGTCCAGCCCGCGCCCCGGCGTGCGCACGCCCGGCAGCCCGAACACCATCGCCAGCGTCAGCCCGCCGATCACGACCCCCGCGATCAGCTTCAGCCCGGCGATCGAACTCAACGCCAGCAGCACCAGCCCGAACGGCAAGCCCAGGGCAGCTCCGATCCCGAACCGCCGCAGCACCGCCCAGTCAGCCCCGCGAAAAAGCCCCGGCAACAGGACCAGCGCGATCAGCCAGGACATCAACGTCGAGATCACGCCCGCCGCCGGATCGTCCAGGACGATCAGCACCACCGGCCCTGCCACCATGCCGAACCCGATCCCGATCGCAGACTGGAACACCGCCGCGACAAACGCCGCCACTTGCAGGATCAGCTCTTCCACCTCGGCACCCCGATCAGACTCGGGTCACGTCCCGATCCCCCGCTTATCCACGTGAACATTACTTTCCACAAATTTTAACGACCTTGGATCATCCTCCTCGGTCCTCTTCGGGAGCGGCACCTGGCGCCGCCCCTTGTCCTCGGTCGAGGGCCATCATGTCCTCACCCGAAGATCGTCATGTCCTCATTCAACCGCTTCACCGGTACCGGTGAGTTCTACGTCACCCATCTCGCCGACAACCGCGCGGCCACCGTCTCCACGCACGCTCCCCGAGCCGCTCAAACCCGGGCACATGGAATGCGCTTGCGAACGCGCGGGCTCGCCGCCGCGCTGGCCAAACACTGCACCGGCTAAATCTCTCCGAACGTGGCTCTGACTTGCGCCCAGGCATCGTCGAGATGCGTCCGCAGCGCGCGCTCGGCCGCATCGGCGTCACGCCGAAGGATCGTCCGAAAGATTGCCGTGTGAGCCGCATGATTGAGCCGGTTGCGATCCGGCGCACGCGGCATGCGCGACCAATGCGGGCCCAGCCACGCGGTATACGCCTTGTGCACGGCGGGTAGGACCGGGTTTTTGGGAATATGATAAAGGACTTCGTGAAAGGCTATGTCGGTTCGATAGAATTGCTCGCTATCGTCGACAGCCTCGCCGTTCGAGGCAAGCGCCCGCTCCAACGCCTTGATATCCTCTTTCTGCGCCTCGACCGCGGCCTGCCGAACCAGCCCGGCCTCGATCATGATCCTGGTATCAAACAGGTTCCGCACGCCCCCGGGTTGCTTCAGCAAACGCCCGACAACGCTCTCGATCGTCTCGAAGGCGGTGTCATAGCTGGGCTTGCGGACGATCGGGCGGAACCTCGGGCGCGCCTCGACCAGGCCCTTATTGGCAAGTGCGAGCACTGCCTCGCGCACAACTGTCCGGCTGACACCGTATGTCGATACGATCTCGCGTTCCGGCGGCAGGGGTTGTCCATCGGCCAGGACGCCGGAGCCGATCATGTCCGCGAACGTCTCGAACAGATCGTCCGCCGCGCGTTTGGACGGGTGTTTCGAGGCAGGGGCGGCTGCGTCAGTCATTTTGCCTGAACGTCGAGGATTGCAATCATTCGGTCGCTTTGTCAGTTTGATCATACCAAAACACTACGCCGGCGCGACTGCAAGTCCCAAAACGGACCCGACCGCCGCACCGGCGAGGAGACTGACATGCCCACGATCACTGCGGTCGAACCCCGCCACTTCATGGTCCCGCTGGACGAGGTTCTCAGCGATGCCAAGCACGGCGACCATACGCATTTCGAGCTGATCACGGTCACGCTGCACCTCTCGGACGGATTGCAGGGAACCGGCTATACCTATACGGGCGGTCGCGGCGGCCGTGCGGTGCTGGCCATGATCACCCACGACCTGGCGCACTTTCTGATCGGGAAAGACGCAGCAGACGTCGAGGCGTTACACGACGCAATGAACTGGCACATCCACTATGTCGGGCGTGGCGGGATCGCGTCCTTCGCCATCTCTGCGATCGACATCGCGCTTTGGGACCTGCGGTGCAAGGCGGCGGGAAAACCCTTGTGGCAGTTGGCTGGCGGCGCTGCCAGCACGTGCCGGGCTTATGCCGGTGGGATCGATCTGAACTTCCCATTGCCGAAGCTTCTGGCCTCGATCCAAGGTTATCTGAACCGGGGCTTCAACGCCGTGAAGATCAAAGTCGGGCAACCATCGCTCGACGACGACGTTGCGCGTGTTGCAGCGGTCCGGAACCTCATAGGTCCTGATATCGCGTTCATGGTGGATGCGAACTACGCAATGGGCGTGGATCAGGCGATTGCCGCCGCAGACGCGTTCGCACCGTATGACATCACGTGGTTCGAAGAGCCGATCATCCCGGACGACTACGCGGGATATGCTCGGATCGCCGAGGCGACCGGGATGCCGCTGGCCATGGGGGAGAACCTGCACACCATGCATGAGTTCGAGTTCGCCTTCGCGGACTCGCGCCTGGCATACATTCAACCGGACGCGTCGAATTGTGGTGGCATCACCGGCTGGCTGCGCGTGGCCGAGATGGCCCGCAAGCACGGCATTCCCGTTTGCAGCCATGGTATGCAGGAACTGCAGGTGAGCCTGGTGTCCGCGCAAACCAATGCAGGCTGGCTCGAGGTCCACAGCTTCCCGATTGATCGATACACGCACCGTCCCCTACCGATCGAAGATCACTTGGCCGTGGCACCGGACACGCCCGGGATCGGCGTGACCTTCGACTATGCCCGGCTCGAGGACGCATGTGGGGGATGCACCTGACCGCGCCTGTCGGGGCACTTGGACGATGCGAGGCGGAAACAAAATCGTTGCCTCCCCAGCGGCGCCCAGATAGTTTGATCATACCAAAACAAAAAACCAGCCCTCGGCTTGCAGCTCGAAGGGCGAAACGCCTTAATCCAGGGGAGGATCGCATGAAACTGCTCAAGAAACTTTCGGTCGCCACGTCGGTCGCAGCACTGGCCGTCGGGGCCGCGTTCTCGGCCTCGGCCCAGACGACCAACCTGCGCATCCAGACGCACTTCTCGCCAGAGACGCTGTCGGGACAGATGGCCGCCGAGTTCATCGAGGACATCACCGCGATGTCGAACGGCGAGATCCAGGTCGAGATGTTCTATGCCTCATCCGTCGTGAAATCGGCTGAAACCTTCGACGCCGCCGCGACCGGTATTCTGGACTGCGACATGACCGGCGGATCTTATCAGACCGGTAAGAACCCGGCCTTCCAGTTCGCAGGTGATCTGAACGGCGGCTATGCCAACCCCTACCAGCAGATGGCCTGGCTGCTGCACGGCGACGGCTACAACACGCTGAACGAGCTCTACAATGCCCACAACATGGAGTTCATCGGCTGGTGGATCCCGGGGCCGGAATCGCTCAGCTCGACCCGTCCGATCCGAGGCGTGGATGACTTCAAGAACTGGAAGTTCCGCTCGCCTCCGGGGATCATCACGGATATCTTCAAGAACCTCGGCGCCTCGCCCATCGTGATGGATTTCAACGAGATCTTCACAGCGTTGGAGACCGGAATCATCGATGGCGCGGATGCGGCCAACCTGACCAACAACATCGGGCTCGGCCTCTACGATATCGCCAAGCACACCAATTATCCTGGCTTCCACTCGATGCCGGCAGACCACCTGGCTTGCCGCAAGGACGTTTGGGACGCGATGCCGGATCATCACAAGGCGATCCTGAAGGTTGGCATGCAGGCCCTTGCGCTGAAAAACACCACGATCAACGAGGTGATGAACGCCAAGAACTCGGTCACGCTCGCGAGCGAAGGGCTGAACATGTACGAATGGTCGCCCGAGGAAATGGCCAAGTACCGCTCGGCAGTCCAGTCCGCCTGGGTCGACTTCGCGACGACGCCCGAGGCGAAGAGCCTGCTGAACAGTCACCTCGACTTCCTTCGCGGCATCGGTGCGATGGAATAAAGCGCAGACGCCAGATCAGCCTGGCGGGGCCTTCGCGGCCCCGCCCGATGCCTCGGCCCTCGCGTGGGGTACGACGAGGCGCATCTCTCCACAGAGCGGTTTGGGGAACGCATGGTTGAGGAAAAGTCAGGCGATCTTTGGGAATGGCTGGTCCCCTCCTGCTTCCTGACATGCATGGGATGGGCGATCTGGCACACCCCCGCGTACATCCTGGACTTCATCCCGCCTGAAAACCCCGGCCTTGTCGCCCAGATGTCGGACCTTCATCGACGCAAGGACGTGACCCCGGACATGCCCAGTCTGTTCGGCGGCATCGCCGACCCGCTGGACTGGGCGGCACTGGTTCTGATCCCGGTGCTCTTCATCCTGGGCGTTCGCGGCGTCAGGGTCTACGCGATGGAATTCGTGCACTGGCGCCCGGTCGACCGGATGGCACTGTTCATCGGCCGGTGCACCATGATCCTGATCCTGTCGATGACCTGCGTGATGCTCTACGAGGTGTTCCTGCGCTATGCGATCGAGGCACCGACGCTCTGGGCCAACGAACTGACCCTCTGGATGGGTGGTTTCGTCTTCCTCTGCTCCGGCTTCTACGCAATGCAGCAGCGCTGCCATATCCGGATCTTCCTGCTCTACGATGTGATGCCGCGCTGGCTGCAACGCGCCTGCGACGTGACCTCGACCCTCCTGCTGGTGACATTCGCGTTTTTCATGGTTTACGGCAGCTACAAGCAGGTCTTCATAACCAAATTCTACAAGTGGGAGATGTTCGGCACGGCCTTCGATCCTCCGATCCCCGCGACCGTGCAACCGGCCATTCTGATCATCATCACGCTGATCGCGCTGCAGGCGATCGTGAACGTGATCAACGACTGGAACCTCGAGCCCGAGATCCACTCCGCCGCCGATGACATCGACGAGGAAGAACTGGCAGCCATCAAGAAAAGCGTCGGGGCCGACTGATGGACGTTGGTACGATCTCGATCGTTCTGGTGCTGGGGCTCGTGTTCCTGCTGGCCATTGGGATGCCGCTTGGGTTTGCGTCCGCCGTGCTGGCGCTGGTCGTGATGGTCATGAAGTTCGAGCCGAACCTGCTGCTTGATCCGCTGAGCTTTGGGGAGGGAATGCTGACCGGGCGGCCGGGGACCGGGGCGCTCTACCTGCTTACGCAGAAGATCTTCGACCTTCTGACCGAATACGTCCTGATCTCCGTCCCACTGTTCATCTTCATGGCCGCACTTCTTGAGCGATCCGGCGTCGCGAAGGAAATGTACGACGCGCTCGACTTCTGGCTGAGCCGCGTGCGCGGAGGCATCGCCATCGTCACCTCGATCATGGCCGTGATCATGGCCGCCATGTCCGGGATCATCGGCGGCGAGGTCGTGCTGTTGGGCCTGATCGCCCTGCCCCAGATGCTGCGGCTTGGTTACAACCAGAACCTCGCCATCGGGACGATCTGTGCGTCCGGGTCCCTGGGCACGATGATCCCGCCCTCGATTGTCCTGATCATCTTCGGCCTGATCACCGAGACATCGATCAAAGCACTCTTCACCGCGGCCTTCGTCCCGGGCTTCATGCTGGCGATGATGATCATCACCTATATCGTCATCCGCACCCAGCTGAGGCCCCAGGATGCGCCGCTGCCCGACCCGGCACCCGGCGATCCGACGGGCATCCAGAAGCTCGGAATGTTCGCGGCCTTCCTGTCGATCCTGCTCGCCGCGATATCGACACTCCTGTTCCTGCGGGCGCTGTTCTTCACGGTGAGCGGGCAGAACGAGATCGTGGCCGACGACAATGTCGAGCCGATCTTCCTCGGCATGGAGCACCACCTGCCCTGGCTCGCGGGTTTTGCCGCCCTTGGCGCCGTGCTGGCCCTGGTGGGCTTCGGGCGGGAACGCTCGGCCATCGGTTGGAGACACGGCAAGGGGCTGGTTGCGCCGATCGCGGTCATTGGCGTGGTGCTCGGCTCGATCTATGGCGGCATCTCTGGGATCACCGAGGCCGCTGGCATGGGTGCGTTGGCTGTCTTCGGCATCGCGGTTGCCCGGGGCGGCAAGCCGGGCGGCCTGATCTGGGACGGCATCATGCGGACGCTCCGCTCGACCGGCACGATCATCTGGGTCACGGTCGGCGCGGCGGCTCTTTCGGGCGCCTATACGCTGGCGGGCGGTCCCAACTACATCGCTCAGCTCATCGTCGGGTCTGAGATGCCGACAATGCTGGTGCTGCTGACCATGATGCTGATCCTTCTCTTCATGGGCGCGTTCATGGACTGGGTCGGGATCGTGCTGCTCATCATCCCCGTGTTCCTGCCCATCGTGCGCAAGCTACCGATCGAGGAGATCGGCCTGATCGGAACGCTCGAGCCGAAGTACATCGCTGTCTGGTTCGGAGTGCTCTTCTGCATGAACATGCAGGTCAGCTTCCTCAGCCCACCCTTCGGACCGGCCGCCTTCTATCTGAAATCGGTGGCGCCGCCGCACATATCGCTCACTGATATCTTCCGCGGTTTCCTGCCGTTCATCTGCATCCAGTTGCTGGCGCTGTCCGTGCTGCTGATCTGGCCGTCGATCGTGACGCTTCTTCTGTGAAGTTGGAGAGCCAGCCAAATCAACACAAACACCGGCGCCCGCCAGCCTTCTGACACACCGGCTGGAACCCGAAATCCGACGTGGCTTATAGCTTCGCGCATAAGGCATCCGCCGTCTTCCGGATTTGAACAGACCGATCAGACAGCCATAGACCTGAACCTCCCACCGCATCGGCGATCGCGTGCCGTTGGTACGCCATCGACCTTGCACAGTCGCACGATCGAACCATCAATCCTCGAAGAAATCGGCATGCTCTTTGCGGATTTCGCGGATCGTCTCGTCAAGGCGGCTCAGGTGCAGCCTGACGACCTTATCTGCATCTTCGGCTCTGCCGGCCAGAATGGCATCCGCCATATGCTGATGATCCAGCAGCAGGTCAGATGCTTCGCTTGGCTCACCAAGGCTCAGCATACACAGACGGTCGATCTTGGCTTTGAAGAACTGGATCGTTTCGAACATCGTGCCGTTGCCACTCAGGTCGCAAATCAACTTGTGAAATTCGTAGTCCAGTGCATGAAACCGGTCGATATCTTCCGCCTCGACGGCACGGCGCTGTTGCGTCAGGTTTGCGTCCACCGTTCTGGCCCGCGCCGCATCCCAGACAGCGCAGGCGGTCCTGACGACCTCCAGCTCCACCGCCAAGCGGACAAAACGGGCCTGGGTCACCTTGGCCAAAGAGAACTTTCGCACCTCGGTCGGTTTCTGCGGCCGGATCAGCAACAGGTCATGATTTGCAAGACGGCTGAAGGCGTCACGAACGGGTTGGCGCGAGACGCCGAACCTGTTGGCGATGTCGACCTCGGATATCTTGGTTCCCGGCGGCAGCGCATTCGACACGATCTCGCTCCGCAGATGATCGAACACCACATCCGCGGATGTCCGGCGTTCGAACACCTCGATCGGTACAGTCATAAAGTCCCTCCCTCGGTGCCACGTCCATAGCTGTGAACTGGCGTCAAAAAAAGCCAGGCGCGCCGGCGCGAACGATTGCGGATCTGACCACTCAGCATCCAGTCTTGCTGAAAATATACTAGTATACTAGATTACTACAATACTGATTCTCAGAGGACCAACCTCTGAATGCGGGAATCACCGCAACGCCGATGGGAGGGCACGATGGCAGACATGCCGGTCGCGATGGCGACGCAAGACACTTCACTTGCCGGACGTGTGGCTATTGTCACGGGCGCAGGCCGCGATATCGGGCGGGCATGCGCACTGCGCCTCGCCGCACGCGGAGCGGCGGTCGCGATCAACTACCACAATTCGGCCGAGGGTGCCGAAAGTGCCGTTGCCGAGGTCGAAGCATCGGGCGGACGTGCGATCGCGCTACGCGGTGACATGACATCGGATGACGATGTCGACGCGCTGATCGCGGCGACGCGCTCTGCCTTCGGCGAGCGGATCGATATACTGGTGCACGTCACCGGAGGTCTGGTCGCTCGCAAGACGCTCGCAGAGATGAGCATCGATCACTGGAACACAGTGATGGACCTGAACGCCACTTCGTTCCTCCGAGCCGCGAAGGCCATCGTTCCGCATATGACGAGCGGAGGCTCGATCGTCGCGCTGGCAAGTCAGGCGGGCCGCGATGGCGGCGGACCAGGTGCGGTCGCCTATGCAGCATCAAAGGGTGCCGTCATGACCATGACCCGCGGCCTGGCCAAAGAGCTTGGGCCGGACATTCGGGTCAACTCGGTCTGCCCCGGCATGATCGATACAGACTTCCACAACACTTTCACCAAACCGGAAGTCCGTGCGCACGTCGCCAACATCACCCCACTCAAACGCGAAGGCACGTCTCAGGATGTCGCCGGTCTGGTCGGGTACCTGGCATCTGACGAGGCGGCGTTCATCACAGGTGCCAACATCGATATCAACGGAGGTATGCTTTTCTCGTAAGGCCGCAAACCGGCCAAGTCTGAAACCGATGTAAAAACAGCAATCCAAGGGAGGATACCATGAACAACCACATCACTAAAATCGCTCGGACGACAGCAATCGGTGTCGCTGCCGCTGCGGGTCTCGCGACAGTTGCCAGCGCTGCGGACTGGCGCGCCTGGAACATCCATCACGACGGCCATCCCAACACCGCGGCGATGGACCGGTTCGCCGAACTGGTCAACGACGCGACCAATGGCGAGATCACCTTGCAGGTCTTCCACGGCGGTGTCCTTGGATCGCAGCCCGATGCGCTGGAACAGGTTCGCATCGGCGCGCTCGAGATCGGCAACTTCAACCTCGGACCGATCGGCCCGATGGTGAAAGAAGCCAACCTCGTCTCGCTGCCGTTCATCTTCAAGAGCGTCCCACACATGTTCCGCGTCCTGGACGGCGAGGCTGGCGACATCATGGCCAACGCCATGGCCGAAGCGGGCGTCAAGCCGTTGGCCTGGGTCGATGCAGGTGCGCGGTCCTTCTACAGCCAGAAGCCGATCAATTCGCCCGCAGACGTCGAAGGCCTGAAGATCCGGGTCATGAACAACGATCTCTACACGTCGATGATCGCTGCCATGGGCGGAAACCCCTCGCCGATGGCCTTCGCAGAAGTGCAGCAGGCGCTGAAGACCGGCGTCGTGGATGGTGCCGAGAACAACTTCCCGTCGTTCAAGAACGTTGGCCACTACGAAGTGACCACTCACTACTCGCTTTCGGAGCACTTGATCATTCCCGAGTGTATCTGCGTGAACACCGCCAAGTTCGACGCGCTATCGCCCGAGCTTCAGGCCGCGCTGCGCGGTGCCGCCGAGGAGGCTGCCCTCTACCAGCGTGAACTCTGGGCGGTTCAGTCGGCACAAGCCCGTAAGGACGTGGAAGCCGCAGGCGTCGTCGTCAACGAGATCGCGGACAAAAGCCCGTTCCAGAATGCGATGGGCGCGGTCTACGAAGAGTATCTCGCCGCCAACCCCGACATGAAGAAGCTCGTGGAAATCGCTCAGTCGACAGAGTGATCCCAGACGCTTTTGCATGAAACAGAACGCCCGGCTCCGACCCTGGATGCCGGGCGTTTCTCTGACCGAGGGGGCCCCATGAGCGAACCAAGCACACCACCCGCCTTCCTGCGGATACTGGACAAGGCCTACGACCTGATCGCCCGGGTTTGCCTCGCACTGGCTGGTGTGGCGCTGGTTGTCATGACAGTGATCTTCGCATGGCTGGTCTTTGGGCGTTACGTTCTGAACGATACGCCAACCTGGGTCGAGCAAGTCTCGTTGCTGCTCGTCATGGTCATCTCCTTTCTGGGTGCGGCCGTCGGCGTTCATCAGAACACGCATCTCTCCGTGGTCGTATTCCGGGGTATCGTGCCCTCGTGGCTCCGGACCGGGTTCGTCGCTGTGACAGACCTGCTGATGGCCGTCTTTGGCGGCCTGATGTTCTGGAACGGTATCGAACTGACGATGTTCAAGTGGAACACGCTGATACCGCTGATCCAGTGGTCAGAAGGCCTGCGCTCGCTGCCGCTGACGATTTGCGGCGCCCTGTTGTTCCTGTTCGCCTCCGGGCACCTGATCCGGCTTCTGCTCGGATGGGATCAACGCAAAGACAGCATCGAGTAGGGAACGGACATGGGCCTTATGCTGCTTCTGGGGGTCTTTGCCCTTTGTGTGATCATCGGGGTGCCCGTGGCGTTCGCGCTCGGCATCGCGGCTCTCGCGGCGTTCTTCCACGAAGGGTTGCCGTTGCTGATTGGCTTCCAACGCATTGTGTCGGGGATCAACGTCTTCTCGCTGATGGCGATCCCGTTCTTCATTTTTGCCGGCGAGTTGATGTTCCACGGCGGGATCGCGATGCGGTTGGTGCGGTTTGCGCAAGCCGCCGTCGGCGCGGTCCGGGGTGGCCTGGGCATCGTGAACGTCTTCTCCTCGATGTTGTTCGGCGGCATCTCCGGATCGGCCATCGCTGACATCTCGGCGCTGGGGTCGATCCTGATCCCGGTGATGAAGGACAAGGGCTACGATGCTGACTACGCGGTGAACGTCACCGTGACCTCGTCCATCGCCGGGATCATCATTCCGCCCAGCCACAACATGATCATCTTCGCCCTTGCGACCGGTGGCGCGGTCTCAATCTCCAAGCTCTTCCTCGCTGGTGTCGTCCCCGGTGTCCTCATGTGTATCTGCCTCGCGGTCGCCGCCTACATCGTGGCTGTGAGACGCGGCTACAGCGCCGAGAAGTTCCCCGGATGGACTGCGGTCGCGATGAGCTTCGCTGGTGCCATCCCGGGTCTGCTGACGGCGATCATAATAGTCGGCGGAGTTCTCTCCGGGGTGTTCACCGTAACAGAGTCCGGTGCGTTCGGAGCGCTCTATGCTTTCGTCGTCACTCTGTTGGTCTATCGCAGCATTACATGGGAGAACTTCAGGACCGCCGTCGTTCAATCTGTGCGCACGACATCGATGGTGATGATCCTCATCGCTTGCGCCGCTGCTTTCGCCTACATGCTGACGTTCTACCGGGTCCCCAGCAAGACGGTCGAACTTCTGACCGGCCTAACCGAGAACCCCATCCTGATCCTCCTGATGATCAACGCGGTTCTGCTGTTGTTGGGCATGATCATGGACATGGCCGCGCTGATCCTGATCTGTACACCGATCTTCCTGCCGGTCGCGAACCAACTGGGCATGGATCCACTGCAGTTCGGCATGATGCTGCTGGTCAACCTCGGGCTCGGGCTTTGCACACCGCCGGTTGGATCATGCCTGTTCGTCGGCTGTGCGGTGGGCAAGCTGCCAATGGAGCGAGCGGTGCGGACGATCTGGCCATTCTATGTGGCGATTTTCGTTGCATTGATGCTGATCACCTTCGTGCCGGCGATTTCGCTCACACTTCCGGGGTTGCTGGAATAGGGCCTCAAAGGCGTCCAAAGCACTCGGAGCAAACATCGACCCCGATGCTTACCGGTTTCCCGCAGAGGCGTACCAACCGGTCGGACTTTTCGATGAACTGATATCGACAGTGATTCCTCCTCGGAGTTGTCGAGAGTGCCTCTCGCGGCAGCTTTTCACGATGTTCAAGTCACCACGGCTATAAAAGGCATGTCCCGTGGTGCTCCGGTTGATTGTATGCACGCCAGGCGGCGTGATGTACCGTCGGGATCGATTGGAGGGCGCTATGGACCACATCCGCGCTGAGTTTCCACCCGGTGGTGCCTCATGGAACGACCTATCGAAGCAAATGCGCCAGAGATCTGCAGATGACATCGATTGGCGCGGCGGACGCACCCCGTTGTTTGTCTTCGGCAGTGATGAGGAGACGTATGAGATCGGGCGGCGTGCGTTTTTCGAGTTCTTCAGCGAGAACGCGCTGGGCCGAAAACGTGCTTTCTTCGGTCTGGGGCAGATGGAGCGTGATGTTCTTGACTACGGCTTGAACCTGTTGAACGCGCCTAATGGAGCCGACGCTGCATTCACGACTGGCGGAAGTGAAAGCCTGTTCCTGGCAATAAAGGCCGCTCGGGACGAATTGCGTGCGCGATCAGGTTTCAAGCGAGGCGATGGTCAGCTCAATATTGTGATGCCGATCACCGGTCATCCCGGCATGGACAAGGCAGCCGATGCGATGGACCTGGAGATCCGGCGCGGCAGTGTTGATGCCGAACGCCGCGGCAACGCCTCGACGCTGCGCCCACTGATCGATGAACGGACCATCGCCAGCGGCGGATCCGCGCCCTGTTTTCCGCATGGTGTTGTGGATCGGATCGACGAGCTGTCAGATCTAGCACAGGAAACTGGGCGCTGGCTGCACGTTGATTCGAGCGTCGGTGGCTGGCTTGCTCCGTGGTTCACGCGAATTGGGCGGCCGACGCCGAGCTTTGATTTCCGCTTTCCCGGTGTGCGATCGATATCGGCAGATCTGCACAAGTTCGGGTTCTGCCCGAAGCCTGCGTCGACCGTGTTCTACCGCCACGCAGAAGATCTCGAACGCGCAACCTTTAAGGCCGATGCCTGGCCGAACGGAGCTTTCCAGACTGCAACCATTGCAGGAACCCGACCCGGCGGCGCAGTTGCGGCAGCCTGGGCCGTGCTGAACCATCTGGGAGAGGCTGGATTTCGGCGGATCGCCACGCAACTCTCATCGATGGTCGATGCCTACGTCGACGGGATCGAGGCTCTGGGTCTGAGGATGATTGCCCGGCCGGACTTCTCGATCATCAATTACACCTCGGATGAGCTCGACATCTTCAAAGTAGCCGAGGCGATGGCACCAAAGGGTTGGTTGCCCGGACTAACACAAGATCCCAAAGGGATGCACGCGATGTTGTCCATGTTGCATGACAAAGCGTTAGAGCCATTCCTTGCTGATCTGGGATCTGCTTTAAAGCATGTCAGGGCGAATGGCGAAGGTCGGGCGACGATCCAGGCCGTTTACTGACCGGCCTCAATCCGTTCCATGCTGCCCATTGGCTTTAACACCGCACTTGCCGTCAACAGGACGCGGTCACCGCAGGAGACGCAGCCTCGGACGAACGCCAACGAACGGCCCCGTCGCGTCAACTCTCCGCGCGCTTCGATGAGATCACCAATGCGTGCGGACGCCACAAACTCGGAGTTCAAGGACACCGTGACCAGCCGATCATCTGCTTCAGTCTTTGCAACCATGACCAACGTCAGATCGATCATCGTCATCAGGAAGCCGCCATGGACGATACCGTGGGAGTTGCAGTGCCGTTCGTCGGCCCGCACCACGAAGTTGTGGGATCCGTCAACAAGCTGCGCACACCAGAACGGGCCGACATGGTTCTCAAACGGATCCTCGGGATCATAGATCTCGTACCCAGTCAGCGGTGGCGAAGCGACTTCAGACATGGTTGAGCAATCCTCTGCGGTTCTACACGCATCCACAGCCTTCAGCGCAAGGTCAATATCTGTTGCGCCTCACTGCCAATTCGCTTCTGTTTGACAGAGCGACCCAGGGCAAAACGGAATTGCTCTGATCCTCTGAGCGGCCCGGGTCGAGTGCTCTGATTTGTTCTGTTCGTGCATGAATGGAAGCTGGTCCATCTAGACGACTCAGAAGCGCTTATCTGTAGCACTCCGACCGCACCTGCCTCAGCGGGTTTGATCGACTGCAAGAACAGTCTTTGGTCATCGTCTTACGGGGCTGAAGCACCCGTGGACAAACCGCCTGGTCGGGCGCACGAACCAAGCACGAAGACGCCACCGTCCGGCGGTATCACTACGAGACCCACGAGCGGCTTCGCGAGCATCTTGTGGCGTTGCTCTACGCCTACAACTTCGCGGAACGACTGAGAACGTTGAGATGCCGCACGATTTTCGAGTTCATCGCTAAAAAGTCCACGTCCGAATTAGAACGATCCAGACTTCATCCAGACCATCTCAGCCCGGGACTGAACAGCTTGAGTCCGAGCGGCGGTCTTTGGATGTCGCCGTCAGACACTGGTGAAGCGCGAAGGATGTGAGTTGAACTGGATGGCTGTGTCGGTACCATGAGGGCGAGAGGCTGACAGTGCGCCAGCATCGTGATCGAAAAGCGCGCTCGGCATAAGCACACTGATGACGATTCTTGCGGGCCCGAACCAAAGTTGGAGCCTGGACTTCTTATCAAATAGTCTTGTGTGGAGCCGTCGGGTTCACGTCTTACACAAGATTGACGAATTCGACTGGGAGTGTTTGGCAAACATCGTCGATAAGTCGCTGTTCGGCAGTCGCGTGGTCCGGGAACTGGATCGGACCACCGAGATGCGCGGATACCCCTGCGAGATTGTCAGCGTCAACGAACTGAGTTCGAACGCCAATGCGAAAGGCCGCGCGACGCCCGGCGGTCGATCGATGACTTGCGCAAAGACTGTAATCACAATTGCCCGCACACGAGCCTGAACGAGCTTATACTGTGTGCATAAGCAAAGTGATCAAAAGAAGATCAAAGCCTGAACAGAGCGAACCTATAACCAAGGGTTCCGAGAGAGATCACCTCGCGGCCTATTTGACACCGTCGCACCGTGACGGAATTGACCGGGGCATTCGCAAGGGGCCGAGGCCCTGCTTGCATCGAGTTCGAGGAGGCCGGCTCGTCAGGCTAACGCCAAGGCAATGCCGTTGGCCGACGCGCTGTGATCGGAGAGCCGATTTGGTGCAGATCATCTCGGAGTTCGACCTTATCGACAAGGTGTGCTCAAAAGCCTGAAGAAACAACGGCCTCTTACCCGCGCCTGAAAGGACCGAGTGCTTGCATGCCCCGTCAATCTGCTCCGAAGGATCTCAGTCTCAGATGGCTCGAGCTTTTTCAGCTCTGTGCACAGAAGGGTTCACTTCAGGCAGCGTCGAAGGAGACCGGCCTGACCGTCAGCACCGTGTCTCATCACATCCGCATTCTGGAGTAGCATCTTGGGGTCGAGCTGTTCAACCATACGCGCAGGCCGATGGTGCTCACGCCGAAGGGCCACGTCTTCCTGCGCAACATCGATGGCGCGTTGTACGCCATTCGCAAGGCCAAGGCCGCGGCCTCGGCCGGGAGCATTGCCGAGGCAAGCTATCTGAGGATCGGTACGATCGAGGATTTCGACAGCGACATCATTCCCGATCTGGCTGTCTTCCTGTCGCGTAACATGCCGTCCTGCGAGTTCATGTATCAGACGGACTCCAGCCACGCGATCATCGAAATGCTGCGCAACCGCCATCTGGACCTCGGGATCACGATCACACCGGGAGAACGGCTGCGCGACCTGCAGGATCGCCCGTTGCTGCGCGATCCCTTTGTCGTCGTCGTCCCGCGTCTCAGCGAGCAGTCCTTGACGGAGATTGTCGAGGGTCGGACCAAGCTGCCGTTCTTCCGATTTTCAAGCAATCTGATCATCGCGCAGCAAATCGAATCCCAGATGCGGCGGCTGGGCCTTGTGGTGCATTCGAACTTTGAATGCAGCAACAACCAGACGCTCATGGCGATGGTCGCGGCGGGTGCCGGATGGACCATCACGACGCCGTTGTTGTTCTCGCGGGCAAAGCAGTTTCACCCGAAACTCACGATGCACCGTTTTCCGGGAAAGAGCTTCTCACGAACCCTGGCCATCGTGGCGACGCCCGATTGCTCGCGGTCGGTATTGGAGCTCGTTGACAAGCGACTGCGGGACTCGATCCGTGAACAGGTTCTTTCGACGCAGCATCAGCTAACGCCATGGGTTGCTGACAGTTTCAAACTGTTGGACTGAGGGATCGCTCACGGCACCAGGATGTTGAACCGAGAGCGGATCTGCCGCTCTTGTTCGGGCTTGAGATAGGTTGGGTTGTGCTCGCGCAGGATTTCCCGGGCGCGGCTTTGTGCGCGAGACCATACACATTGGGCTCCGTTTGCCGTCCATGTCCGCGGCTCATCACGGTCGGCGAGCGTGGGATAGAAGTAGTCACGTTCCATCGCCGCATAGGTATGTTCGCCGCCGAGAAAATGGCCCTCGCCCAGCACCGCGTCGCAAATGGCTCGGAAACCCAGATTTTCATCCGTCACCTCGATTCCGCGCAACGCGCGGTAGGTGTTGGAGTGCATTTCGTCGTCCAGCACGAAACCCTCGAAGCTCGCACCCAGCAGCGATGCCGTCATGCCGGAACTTTCATAGATCAGGTTCCCGCCAGCCAACGCTGCGGCCATGGACGTGATCCCCTTCTCCATCCCATACTGGGCGTCGACGGCCTTTGCGTCCGTCATGGAACAGGCGACACCGGATGGCAGCCCGAGCCAGTTGGACAGCTGCGCCGATGCGGCGTTCAGCACCGCCGTCTCACCGCTGCCGCCGGAGAATGCGCCGGTGCGCAGATCAACGACCAGCGGCCAGTTGGAGAAGACCATCGGGTAACCGGGTTGGATCGCATGCACCATCAGCAGGCTGGCCAAGGTCTCGGCCAGCGATTGCGCCAGAAAACCGGCCATGGTCGCCGGGGCCGTTGCGCCTGCCTGAGCCGCGGTGATGCAGGAGATCGGGATATTGTGTTCGATGCACCCATAGACCACGTCGACGGCATCCTCGCCGTAGCGCATGGGCGAGATCATCGGGCTGATGTGGGCTTTCATGAAGGGGCATTTGGAAAACTCCCCCTCGCCGCCAGCGACGATGTCCAACATCTCGACAATCGGGGGGATGTGTTCCGCCAAGGTGAACGAGGTCGCGGTCGGTTTTGTTGTGTTCTTCAGCAGTGCAAAGACGGTGTTCACGTCCAGATCGAAGGTGTCGACCACATCGGTCGCGACACAGCAGCGGGTGAACCAGCTGACATTGGCCAGCGTATCCTGTAACCGTGTGAAGTCGTGAAGATCCTGCAAGGTCGATGGCCGATAGACCCGGCTGTCCATGTCAAGCGTCTGTACTGCGGCACCGCCGGTCCCGAAGTAGACCTTGTTTCCACCGACCTCAATCGACCGATCCGGATCGCGCCCGTGCAGAATGAAGGTTTTGGCAGCCTGATCAATCGCCTGTTCGACCAGTGCGGGCTGGAACAGCACCCGCCCTTTACCGTTATCGATCGCTCCAATCGCGAGAAGGTCGGCAAGCAGCCTGTCGGGGACGTCTCCGATGCCCAGCTTTTCCAGCAAGTCTAGTGAGGTGTCATAGATTCGCCGCAGATCCGCGGCGCTCAGTGGTCTATACGCTCCGCCGATCTGACCTGGCGGACAGGGGTCAATCGCAGGCTTTGCCGCACGTTGCGCCAGACGCTCCCGGCGCCCGCCCCGTTTCGCGCGTTGTGCAGTCATGACATGTCCTTCGGCACAAGGATTGGGCGGTAAGCCAAAGGCATTCGTGGCGCATTGGGCAACTGTCACACCATTTAGTATTAGAAAATCATACTCTAACTTCGAGATTATTGGAAAATATATCTACACGATTGCACGGGGGGGCATGCGCGCGCGTATCTGTAGGAGATCCCTTCGGAGGCGCTCTTGTCATGAAATCTCGCACGAAAGTCGTGGTGATCGGCGGCGGCATTGCCGGTTGCTCCACACTGTACCACCTGACCCAGGAAGGCTGGAGCGACGTTGTCCTGGTAGAACGCAACGAGTTGACCAGCGGCACGACCTGGCATTCCGCGGCGCAGGTGACGAATTTCGGGATGAACCAGACCATGGTTGGCCTGAAGACGCACTCCATCAACCTCTACAAGCAACTCTCCGAGAACCCTGAATATCCTATCAACTATCACCACGCCGATGGCGGTATCCGCCTGGCGAGCACCGATGCGCAGATGCAGGTCTATCGCCACTTCGCGTCCATGGCCCGGGGCATGGGTGTCGACTTCGAAGTGATCGACGCGGACGAGTGCGCTCGCCGCCATCCGTTGATCTCAACCACCAACCTTTTGGGCGGACTGTGGGACCCGCTGGATGGCGATATCGATCCGGCGCAGTTGTGCCAGGCGCTGGCTTACCATGCGCGCAAGGCTGGCGCCCAAGTGTACCGCAACACGCCGGTTACCGCACTGACACAGCGCAAGGACGATACCTGGACAGTGCATACCGCGCATGGAGATATTGACTGTGATAACGTAGTCAATGCCTGCGGATACCGCGTGAACGAAGTTGGCGCGATGATGGGCGTGCACCACCCGGTTACCTCGATGGAGCACCAGTACTTTCTGACCGAGGACATTCCCGCCATCGCCGAGGCCGGCCACAGGATGCCCCTGCTGCGCTGTCCGATCAGCGACTATTACAGCCGCCAGGAGAAGGGCGGGCTTCTGGTCGGCTTCTATGAACAGGACTGCAAGCCTTGGGGCATGGACGGGATCGACCCGAACTTCGTGAACGCCTTGTGCCCGGATGATCTGGACCGCGTCATGGATGTTCTGGCAGGGGCTTTCGAGCGTATGCCCGAATTGGAGAAGACCGGCATTCGGTCAATCGTAAACGGGCCGATCACTTACACGATCGATGGTGCGCCACTTGTCGGACCGATTCCGGGCAAGCGTAACGCGTTCTGCATCATAGGGCTGCGCGCCGGTCTCGGCGAAGGGGGCGGTCACGGCTGGCTTCGGGCGCAGCAGATCGGGCATGGTGAGGCGTGTTATGACACCTGGGTAATCGACCCGCGCCGATTTACCGGTCATGCCAACGTCGAGCTGACCTCGTTGAAGGCCATCGAGGATTACCAGAACGAATTCCGCTTCCACTTCCCGCACGAACATCGCCCAGCGGGCCGCAATGCCAAGACCACGCCGCTGACGCCGGTCTTGGCCGCCGAAGGGGCAGAGTTCACTATTGTGAACGGCTGGGAGCGGATGGACTACATCAAACCGTCGCCAGATTTTCACCCCACGCTCAGTTTGGAATTCGATGAAGCCTTTGACATCGTCGCAGGCGAAGTGACGAACGTGCAGCAGAACGTCGGGCTTTGCGAGGTCAATGGCTTCAACCGGTTCGAGATCACCGGTGGCGATCGGCACAGCTTCCTTGAAAGGATGTTCTGCAGGACCGTGACCAAGCGGCAGGGCCGTGTCGGCCTGGGATATCTGTTGAACCACCACGGCATGATCAAATGCGAGGCCACTGTCGCCAATCTGCCTGCCTCGGAACGCGGACCCGAGCGGGTCTGGTATGGCTCGGCGGCGGCCAGCGAATACCACGATATGGACTGGCTCACCCAGCACATCCGCGAAAACGAAGATGTTCAGATCCGCTCGCTGACCAATGACCAGACCATCCTGGTCCTGGCCGGGCCAAAGGCGCGGGACGTCCTTTCCGCCTGTGCGCGCGGCGACTGGTCCAAGGATGCATTCCCGTGGCTGTCGGTGCGTGAGTGCTTCATCGGCTATGCACCGGCCACAGTCATGGGCGTCAGCTTCTCGGGGGAGTTGGCTTACGAGATCCACGTTCCGAACGCGTCGCTATATGCTGCTTATCTGGCCTTACGCGATGCAGGCGAAGCCCATGGGTTGAAACTGTTCGGCGCCCGCGCCGTCGAGTCTATGCGGATGGAAAAGGGCTTCCTCCACTGGAAAGCAGATCTTCTGACCGAGTTCGATCCGTTCGAGACTGGACTCGACCGGTTTGTGAAACTCGACAAGGGCGATTTCGTCGGCAAGGAAGCACTGTTGAAACGCAAGGCAGATGGCCTCCGGCGAACATTGGTAACGCTGAAACTGGACGCGACCCATGCACCGGCGCATGGCGGTGCCTCGTTGTTGGTGAATGACACGGTGGTCGGCACCATCAGTTCGGGCGATTGGGGGCACCGCGTCGGCATGAACTTGGCTTATGCCTTTGTCCAACCAGAGCTGGCAGCCGTCGGAAGCACGATGACGCTCGATATGTATGGCGACCTCATCGACGCGGAGGTCATTCCACGATCGCCCTATGACCCAGACTATGCCCTGATGCGGAGCTAGGCGGCTCGTATGGTTTGCGCGAAGGCGACCGAGTGCGAGAATGTGATGCCAAACAGACCAAGATGTAGGAAGCTGTCGCCTGATAACTGAATGTAACTGAGAGGCGCACCGCATGCTGAACGGAGCTGCGACACCCGTGACACGGAAATTCACCGGTGCGTTCACACAGCAAGCGACCCTGCCCGCTGAGGCGATGCAAGCCGCGATGTCCGGGTTGGAAAGCGGTCGGCTACACCGCTACAACCTGCTGCCCGGCGAGAGCGGCGAGGTGGCAGCGCTGGAATCCGAGTATCGCGCCTGGCAAGGCAGTGCGTATTGCCTTGCAGTTACATCGGGCGGTCAGGCCATGCAGATCGCATTGCGCGCCTGCGGCGTTCAGCCAGGCGACGTTGTGCTGACCAATGCATTTACCCTGGCGCCCGTGCCCGGCGCCATCGCAGCCGTCGGTGCCAAGGCAGCGTTGGTCGAGATCACCGACGAGTTGCGCCTGGATCTTGACGATCTGGAGCAGAAGATCGCCGAGACCAAGGCCCGGTTCCTCATGTTGTCTCACATGCGCGGTCATCTTTGCGACATGGAGGCCCTGATGCACCAATGCGACAAGGCTGGCGTGACGGTCATCGAGGACTGCGCTCACACGATGGGCGCGCGCTGGAACGGTCGGCGGTCGGGCAATTTCGGCAAGGCCGCCTGTTTCTCGACCCAAACCTATAAACACATGAATTCAGGCGAAGGCGGTCTTGTAACCACCGATGATCCCGAGATCATCGCGCGATCGACAATTCTGTCGGGCAGCTACATGCTGTACGAGCGTCATGGCGCCGGTCCCGAACCTGAAGACTTTGATGACGCTCGGTATCAGATGCCGAACTGCTCGGCCCGAATGGACGCCCTGCGCGCGGCCATTCTGCGCCCGCAATTGGCGCAGATCGAAGAGAGCATCGACGCCTGGAACGCTCTTTACTCCACGACGAACCAAGGGCTCGCCGCATCGAATTCGATCAGGACCATCGCGCGACCCGCCGCGGAAAGCCTGGTAGGTTCGTCAATCCAATTTCGCCTGCCTGGGTTCGGCCCCGCCCAATGCCAGTCCCTGTTGGCTGCTGCAACACTGCGCGGGGTCGAGTTGAAGTGGTTCGGCGGTGCCGAGCCGGTCGGCTTCACCTCGGCGCACCAAAGCTGGCGTTACATGGAATCACAGCCAATGCCGCGCACCGATAAGGTACTTGCGACATTGTTCGATATGCGCCTTCCGCTCACTTTCAGCGACGCCGATTGTGCCTTCATTGCGGAACTGATCTGCGAGGCGGTGGATGAGGTTAATCAACCCCACCTGTGAGCTTGTCCAAAAGATTTGGTCCTGCGCTATTGTGAGGAGAAGGACCAATCGGAGCTTAGCCCGTTATTGGTCCGGCCTTCTTGCGACCTTCCGGGTATCTAAAGCTGACCCCGCTTTTGGTATCGACCGATACCCTTCTTCGACCGCAGATTACCATCCAGCGCGACGGTCGTCCCACGAAGGATGGTGCGCACCGGCCAGCCGGTCACTGCAAACCCCTCGAACGGAGTGTAGTCCGCACCGTGGTGGAGATTGCCTTGCGTGATCGTCTCCTCTCGCTCGGGATCCCAGAGAACGAGATCTGCATCGGACCCGATCGCGATGGTGCCTTTCTTGGGATAGAGCCCATACATCTTCGCGTGATTGGTCGAGGTCAGGGCCACGAAACGTTGCAAGTCGATGCGGCCCTTGCTGACGCCTTCGGAGAACAGGATCGGCAGGCTCGTCTCGACCCCCGGAATCCCGTTGGGCACCCAACGAAAGCTCTTCAGCCCCTCTGGCGTTTTCTTGCCCTCACTGTCCTCGTAGCGAAACGGGCAGTGATCCGAGGAGAAGACATCGAAGGTGCCGTCCATGAGCCCCTGCCAACAGGCGTCCTGGCTGGCGGTGTCTCGCGGAGGCGGCGAGCACACGTACTTCGCGCCGTCAAACCCCTCAAGATCCAGATCGTCCTTGGTGAGCACGAGATACTGCGGGCAAGTCTCCGAAAACACCTTGCTTCCGCGCGCGCGCCCTGCCTTGATTTCTTCGATCGCATCGCCGTTCGAGACGTGGACGATCACAATCGGCATGTCGATGATCTCGGCCAGCGAGATCGCCCGATGCGTCGCCTCGCGCTCGGCCGGGATTGGCCGTGTGGTGGCATGGTACTTTGGCGCCGTCTCGCCCCGGACGGCGGCTCGGTCACGGAGAAACTCGATCGCATCGTCATTCTCGGCATGCACCATGACCAAAGCGCCTGACGCTTTCGCGGCTTCCAGTGTCTCCAGGATCTCGCGGTCGGTCAGTTTCATACCCTCGTAGGTCATGAAGACCTTAACCGAGGTGTACCCCTCCGCGACCAGTGCTGGCAGGTCTTGGCCCAACACCTGAGGTGTGGGGTCGGTGATGATCATGTGAAAACTGACATCCACGTAACACTGACCTTCCGCCAGCCCGTGATACCAGGTGAGCGCTTGGCGCAATGTCTGGCCCTTCTGCTGCAGACAGAACGGAAGCACGGTCGTGTGACCGCCGAACGCCGCTGCGCGCGTGGCACTCTCGAAATCGTCGGCTTGCACCACGCCCGGTCCGGAGGGCTGCGCGATGTGCACATGGCTGTCGATGCCACCCGGCAGGACCAAAAGACCGCTGGCATCGATGATTTCAGCCGCCTCGGTAAGGTGATCGGCGATTTGCACAATACGCCCTTCACGAATGCCGATATCGGCTTTGAAGGTGTCCGCGGCGGTCACGACCGTGCCGCCTTTGACGATGGTATCAAGCTGGGTCATGGGCGTGCCTCACAGCGTATCGATATGGGCAGTAAGCGCATCGATCTCGTCTATTGTGTTGTAGTGCACGGCCGAGACCCGGATCACGCCATCGGGATCCGGCAAGTCCAGCGCTTCCACCAATCGGCGGGAATAGAAGTCGCCAAACCGGATTCCGATCCCGGTGGGATCGGTTGCTTCGACAATGGCACGTGACGAAACTCCTTCGATCGTGAACGATATTGTCGGAACCCGGCGGTCCTTGTCCGGCGAGGGGTCACCAATGATCGTCACGTCGGCGCGGGCGTTAAGGTAATCGAGGAGCCGCTTCGAAAGCGCCTCCTCGTGTTCCGAGATGATCTGGAACGCCGCCTCGACCGCCGCGCGGCCCTCTGTGTTCACGCCGTGGGCTGCCGCAAAGGCCTCGAGATAGTCGATCACACCGATGCAGGAATACGCCAACTCGTGGCTGGCATTCCCTGGCTCCATCTTCTGCGGAACCTTGTCCTTCGGAAAGAACTCGTGATTGATCGAGCCCGCCCGGAGCAACAGATCGTGGCGACCATACAGGGCAGAAAAATGAGGGCCATAGGTTTTGTAGATGGAAAAGCCATAGAAGTCCGCGCCAAGCGCCTGAACGTCTATCGCTCGATGAGGCGCATAGGCGACCCCATCGACGCAAATCAGCGCGCCCGCTGCGTGGACGATATCGGCAATCTCGCGCACCGGGTTGATCGAGCCATAAATGTTCGACGCATGGGTCACGGCGACCAGCCGCGTGCGGTCGCTCAACAGGGCTCGCAGATCGTCGAGATCGGGGAGATACGCGCCGTCCCGCATCTTCCAGACTTTGACGACGATGTCGTCTGCCGCCAGCTTGCTCCAAGGACCGATATTGGCTTCGTGATCGAAGTTGGTGACGATCACCTCGTCTCCAGGTGCCCAGGTCTGAACCAGTGACCGCGCAAGTTGGTCGAAGAGCTGGGTGGATGTCGCCCCCAGCACGATTTCCTCTGGCCGCGCCGCGTTCAGCAGCGTCGCCACTGCTGCGCGCCCCTGGTGCACCCGATCCCCGGCCTCGGCAGACGCTGCATAGGTCGCGCCCAGTTGGACGTTGGAACTGTAGAGGAACTCGGTCATCCGCTCGACGGTATGCCGTGCAATCTGGCTGCCGCCGGCATTGTCGAGGTAAACGCGTCCCTGCCCAAGCGCCGGGAACGCCTCTTCAATGAACGCCTGATCCAGTTTCTGCATGCTGAGTGCCCCTCATTCTCTCAGATGTGTGGTGAATGGGCGTAGCTGATGCAACCCGGATGGACCAGTCGTTCCACCAAATAACAGGCAGAAAGGAACTCAAGCCTCCAATCTGCATCAAAATTGCGCATCACAACGCCTCGATTGCCGAGCATTCCGCCAAAGCCAGCAGAATTGGCAGTTTCTTGGCATTCTTTCTGGGCGCGCGAAGAATGCGGGTTATGGTCAAGTTACCGTTCAACACCGATGGCCGCTCACGGGTCGCCGTCTTCAGATGGGAGTGAGAACATGAACATCAAACTGATTGCCAGCGTCGGCGTAGCGCTGGGACTCGTTGTGCCGACCGCAGGGTTCGCGCAAGCAACGCTGGCGACCGTAAAGGAGCGCGGCTACATGAACTGCCAGGTCGGGCTGCCGACCCCAGGGTTCTACGCACTGGCCGATGACGGCACGTGGTCCGGCCTGGACGTCGATATGTGCCGCGGTGTCTCCGCCGCGATCTTCGGTGATCCGGACAAGCTCGAGTTCCAGTCGGTGACCTCTGCGGTGCGCTTCACGGCACTCGCCAGTGGCGAAAGCGACATGTTGAGCCGTACCACCACGTGGACCGCTGTCCGTGACACCCAGTTGGGCCTCGATTTCACCGCGATCAACTTCTACGACGGTCAGGGCTTCGTCGTGCCGATCGACAGCGGGATCAATTCGGCGATGGAACTGGATGGCGCCACGGTCTGTGTCGTGACCGGAACGACGACCGAGCTTAACTTGGCCGACTTCTTCCGCGCCAACGATATGTCGTTCACACCGGTCACCAACGAGAACGTCAACGTGATCGTCGAGACCTATCTGGGTGGCGGCTGCGATGCCTACACGAATGACAAATCGGGCCTTGCTGCGCGCCGGTCGGCATTCCCAGTGCCGAATGAGCACAAGATCCTGCCGGAAACTGTCTCGAAAGAGCCGCTTGGGCCAGTCGTGCGCCAAGGAGACGATGGCTGGGCCAACCTGGTTCGCTGGGTCATGTACGGCATCATCAACGCAGAAGAGCTGGGCGTGACTCAAGCCAATGTTGCCGAGATGGCTGCCACCCCGCCAAACCCGAACGTCGCCCGTCTGCTGGGTGCAGAGGGCAATATCGGAGAGGAACTGGGCGTCAGCGCAGACTTCATGGTCAACGTGATCTCGGCCATCGGCAATTACGGCGAAGCATACGAGCGTCATGTCGGGGCAAACACGCCGATCGGCATTCCGCGCGAGGGTTCCCTGAACGCGCTGTGGACGCAGGGTGGCATCGTCTACGCACCGCCGTTCCGCTGAGGCCTGACGAAAAGATGGCGCAGGGGATCCGTTCCCTGCGCCGCTTCCGCCTTCCACTGCTTGCGCCAGGAGAGACCGGATGGCTCTATCGACCGAAGCCGCCACGCCGAAGTCTTCGCCATCCAATCCGTTGAGCCGGATGTGGCGCGACGCCCGGATCCGGGCGATCATTCTTCAGGTACTGACGCTGGTAGGCGTGATCGCCTTCTTCGGCTGGCTGGTGATGAACACCGCCTACAACCTTTCGCAACGCAACATGTCCGCGGGCTTCGGCTTCCTGGACGTCTCGGCAGGCTTCGGAATTGGCTTCACGCTGGTCGAGTACCAGGAGGGCGACAGTTATCTGCGCGTCTTCTATGTCGGCATCCTGAACACCCTGCTGGTCGCGGTCGTGGCCATCTTTCTCGCGACGGTGCTCGGCTTGATCGTCGGCCTCGCGCGCCTGTCGGACAACTGGCTGATCGGCAAGATCGCCCGGTGCTATGTCGAATTGCTGCGGAACACGCCGCTGCTGCTTCAGATCATTGCCTGGTACTTTGGCGTCTTCAATCTGTTGCCCAGACCAAAGCAATCCATCGAGCTGGCTGAAGGCTTCGTCCTGAACAATCGGGGCTTCTATCTGCCCGCGCCTGTCCCCGAGGCTGGGTTCAACATCGTTTTGATTACCTTCGCAGCCGCCGTGATCTTTGCGATAGGCCTTTATCGCTGGGCGTCAGTGCGTCTCGACAAGACCGGCAAGGCCTTCCCGGCGATCTCGACGGGGATCGCTGTCATCATCTGTGCTCCACTGGCGGTCCACCTCGCACTTGGTGCACCGCTTGGCTGGGACATACCGGTGCTCAAGGGGTTCAATTTCACGGGCGGCACCTCGGTCCCCCCCAGCTTCTGCGCCCTGATCGTGGCGCTGTCGGCCTATACCTCGTGCTTCATCGCCGAGATCGTACGCGCTGGCATTCAGTCTGTCAGCAAGGGCCAGCTAGAGGCCGCGGGCGCACTGAACCTGCCGCCGAACTGGACCCTGCGCCGGGTGGTCATGCCGCAAGCCCTGCGCGTGATCATTCCGCCCTTGATCAGCCAGTACCTGAACGTCACGAAGAACTCGTCCCTGGCAATTGCGATCGGTTTTCCCGACCTGGTGAGCGTCTGGATGAACACCTCGCTCAACCAGTCGGGCCGTGCGATCCCAATCGTCGCAATGACAATGGCGTTCTATTGCCTCGTCAGTCTCTCGGTCTCCCTCGTGATGAATTACTACAACAAGCGCGCCCTGCTGAAGGAGAGATAGGTCATGTCCGACACCCTGATCTTCTCGCCAAAGCCCGATCGCCCGGCGCCGGCCGAAAGCGTCGGCCTGATCGGCTGGCTGCGCGGCAACCTGTTCAAGGATGTTCCCAACGCGCTGATGACGATCCTGGGCGCCTACATCGCCTTCGTCGTCCTGTCATGGGTTCTGAACTGGGCGATCTTCAACGCTGTCTGGGAAGCCGAGAGCCGCCGCGAATGCCTCGATACGGTGGGCCGCTCGGGCGCCTGCTGGCCGGGCGTGGGCGTGTGGTTCGAGAACATGATCTACGGCCTCTACCCAAAGGATAAGGTCTGGCGCATCAACCTTGGCTTCGCGGTTCTGATTGCGTGGATGATCCCGCTATGGATGCCCAAGGTGCAGTCCAAGGTCGCCATCGGCCTCAGCGCCGTGCTGATTTATCCGTTCCTCGCCAGCTACTTCTTCCTTGGCGGCGACAAGAGCATCTTGTGGACGGCCCTGATCTCGATGTCGTTGACCGGGTTCGGATGGGTTTGGGCCACAGCGCTCAGCGAGACGTTCGTGGGCAAGTCCATCGGCGAAGTGATTGTCGACAAGGCCGGCGCGCGAAATGCCGACGAACGGCGCCAGCGGCTGATCAAGCGCGGCGCGGCATTCGTCATTTTCCTCGTCGCAGTGCTTCTTGTGAACGAATGGGCGCTCGAAGAAGTGCGCACCCGGTTTTGGGGCGGTCTTTTCCTGACACTCGTGATCTCTGGGATTGGCATCACCTTCTCACTTCCTGCGGGCATTCTGCTGGCACTGGGCCGCCGGTCGGACATGCCGGTTATCTCGATGCTGTGTACGGCTTTCATAGAGCTTTTCCGTTCGGTGCCGCTGATCACGATCCTGTTCATGTTCAACACCATGCTGCCGCTCTTCATGCCGCAGGGCGTCGAGGTCGATCAGCTCCTACGGGCGATCGTCGCGGTCTGCCTGTTCGCGGCGGCCTATATGGCCGAGGTGATCCGGGGCGGATTGCAGGCGATCCCCAAAGGCCAGTTCGAGGCTGCCGCGTCGCTGGGCCTTGGCTATTGGCAGACGACGACTCAGATCGTGCTGCCGCAGGCGCTCAAGATCATGATCCCGACCATCGTCGGCAACTTCATCGGGCTCTTCAAGGACACGACGTTGGTGTCGATCATCGGTCTCTTTGATCTCATGAACATGGCCCGTGCTGTGGGTGAAGACACCACTTGGCTGGGTCTCTTCATCGAGCCGTTCTTTGCCGTCACGATGATCTACTTCGTCTTCTGCTTTGCCATGTCGTCCTACTCGATGCGGCTCGAGCGCAAACTTGCAACGGGGCGTGACCGATGAGTGCCGATAAGCGCAAGACGATGATCGAGGTGGTCGGGCTGAACAAATGGTTCGGCCAGTTCCACGTGTTGAAGGACATCGACCTTGTCGTGCGTGACGGGGAGAGGATCGTCAGCTGCGGACCGTCAGGCTCCGGCAAATCGACCCTGACCCGCTGTATAAACCAGCTCGAGCACCACCAGGAGGGGGACATCCTCGTCGGCGGCGTCCCGGTGGAAAAGAAAGGGGGCAATGTCCGCGAGATCCGCGGACAGGTCGGCATGGTGTTTCAGTCCTTCAATTTGTTCCCGCACATCACGGTGCTCGAGAACTGCACGCTGACACCCCAGCTTGGGCTGCAGATGCCCAAGGCCGAGGCCGAGGAGATCGCGATGAAACACCTCACCCGGGTCGGCATCGATGAACAGGCGTTGAAATACCCCCTGCAGCTATCCGGAGGTCAGCAGCAGCGCGTGGCGATCGCACGCGCGCTCACCATGCAGCCCAAGATCATGTTGTTCGACGAGCCGACGTCTGCGCTGGATCCGGAGATGATCAAGGAGGTGCTTGACGTCATGGTTGAGCTGGCCGAAGAGGGCATGACAATGATCTGCGTCACGCACGAGATGGGGTTCGCCCGCCAAGTCGCAGACGAAGTGATCTTCATGGACCAGGGCGAAATTGTTGAGGCCGGCGCTCCTGAGAGCTTTTTCGCCAACCCGCGCTATGATCGCAGCCAGCAGTTCCTCGCCCACGTCATGTAGCGCCTCCGCGCTTGGGATCACGCGAAGGATGGCAGGCGGCGGACATCGAGCACCCCTTCTGGTGAGAGGCAGAACTCTGGATGACTTCCCCGCAGTCCAGTGGCCCTTAGCGGGTTGTAGAGTGTGAGCCAGGGCGGGTCCTCCTGCAAAAGCAGATAGATCTCCCGATAGAGCGCCTCACGTGACTCCGCATCCGCCTCAGCGCGCGCCGTGTCCAGAAACTGTTCGACCGCTGCGTTGCGATACCCTTGCCACCACGATCCCGCAATCCGGGAATCGATCTTTTCGTAGAGCACCCGAAAGGTCGAAAGCGGGCTGGAATCGAAGACACACATGTCCCCGATTTCCTTGTGCCTGACCATGTGTGCGTAGGCCTCGCGATCAGTATGATGGCGAACCTGCAGCGTGATTCCAACGCGCTTCAACTGCTTTGAAAGGGCGATTGTCAGCGCCTCGGCTTCGTCCGGCAGCGAAGTCGGGCAATCCACCCGAAGCGTCAACCCCTCCTGATGACCAGCCTCGCCAAGCAACTCACGCGCCCGCCGAAGGGCATGGGGCGCAGGGTGCTCTGCTGCCCCGAAATGCAAAGGGCTGACAAAACCGTCGAGCGGTTCCGCCATCCCTCCCACGACGTTGTCGATCAGTCCCTTCCGGTCAACCGCGAGGCTCAGGGCGCGGCGCACTCTGCCATCTGACAGCGGGCCCTGCGCTGCATTCAGCAAATAGATGATCGCCACAGGATCAAGTGTCACGTGTCGCATCACGCCGTTCGCCTCCAGCACCTTCGAGGCACGCGGGTCAAGGCTTGTGGCAACATGGGCGGCGCCTGATTGCAGTTGTGCCAGCCGCTCCACACTCGATGATACTGCTTGCCACCGGACTGCTTCGTTCGCGATCGGATCGCCAAAATGATGCGCAGTCCGTTGTGCGCGCACGGATCCTGTCTCCGCGGTAACAATCTCGAACGGTCCGGTGCCAATCCAAGGGTGACGTTGACCGGCATCGAGGGTAGCCAGTGAAGACGGTGATGCGATGAAGCCCTGAACAAGAATGTCCAGCAGGTCCGCGACGGGCTGCTCCAAATCAATGTGAAGTTCGAAGGGCTCCGCCGCTGTAATCCGTGCACCGCCCAGGTACTGATGCCACACGCCCGGAGCGCCGAGGGTATAACCCTTGTCAGGCCGCGCCATCCGATGAAGAGAGCTGGCCACTGCAGCCGCGTCGCAAAGCGTCCCATCATGAAACCGGACGCCCTTGCGCAACCTAAAGCGCCAGGACCGTGAATCGTCGGACACGTCCCAAGACACTGCGAGTGCAGGCTCGAAAGCTCCCGGACCGCGCACCACGAGCGTGTCATAGACCGCTTGCAGGATCGACAGAGCGTCCTTGGCGTCAGTGCAGTCATGTGGATCGACCAGTTGCACGAACTTCTGCAGCACCAGAGCTTCCGTATTCATCGTTGGCTAGCCTGACGTAATGATTTCTCATCCAGCCAGAGTCGTATCCTAGTGCTCGTTGAAGCCGAAGACTGGCTTTGGATTTCCCGTGGTTTGATGGACACCCTTTGGCTGAAGTGGAGAGGTTTTCGCGTGCCACGAACAATAAACACGTACCCGGCGGCTTTCCGGGAACAGATTGTCGGGCTGCGTAGGGCCGGTCCGAGCGCCGAGGACATCGCGCGGGAGTTCGGACCCTGCCGCGACGATCCGCACGTGGATCAGGCGTGCGGAGTGTGACAACGGCAAGCGAGCCGACATCCTGAGCAGCGAAGAACGGGACGAACTGCGTCGTCTTCGCTGTGAGAACAGGCAGTTGCGACAGGAGCGCGAAATCCTCTCAAAGGGTTGTTCATTGAAAGCGCCATTGGTTCGAGCCCAATGGACAACGCCTGGTTCACTCAGAACGACACGACCAGTCCGGGGTCTTCGAATTCATGACTGCGAACCAGGCCGATTTCCCGATCGAGATCATGGCACGAAGCATGGGCGTGTCGCGCAGCGGCTTCTCCGCTTGGCAGGCCCGGGAGCCGTCTGCCAGAGACGTCGCGGACTGGGAACTGACGGATCTGATCCGCTGGATCCATGCCGCCTCCAGGGAAAGCTTTGGCGCCCCACGTATTCACGCTGAACTCGCAGACAGCGGCGTGCATGTCGGCCGCAAGCGCGTGGAGCGCCTGATGAAAGCGGCAGGCTTGGCAGGTGTCAGCCGTCGCCGAGGCGCGCGAACGACTATTCGCGATGACCGTGTGCGCCCTTCCGCCGATCCGGTCGACCGCAACTTCTACGCGGACGAGCCGAACATGCTCTGGGGTAAGCTGGCGAAGGCGCCACCGGTCCGAGCCCGCCAACGAACGACATCACCTATGTGCCAACCTGGGCGGGTTTCCGTCCGCCATGGGCCTCGGACCGATGGCGGCCACATGGCAAACCTCGCGGTCGTGCTCGATGCATTCTCGCGCGGTCGCCATTGTGCTTGAACCGGTGGCGCATCAATGGCTCCCCGTCGGACGGGCTATGGGGACCAACCTCAAGACGCAGCCTGTTCTCGACGCGATGAACAGGCAATTGGTCAGCGCAAACCGTCAGACATCATCCATCACAGTGGCCAGGGCTCGCAGTACACGTCCGTTGCATTCGGTCTCAGATGCAAGGAGGCGGGCGTCCGACCGTCGATGGGGTCGGTCGGCCATGCCTACGACAACGCATGCACCATTGTCGCTCGGACCAATGGCGCGACATGGCTCATTGCGAGCGCTTCTTCGCCACCCTCAAATGCGAGCTCCTGGACCGGCGCAAATTCCAGACAAAGGCCGAAGCCCGCATGGCGATCTTCGAGTTTATCGAGGGATGGTGCAATCCCGGACGCCGTCACTCGGCTCTGGGATATCTCTCACCCAGCGACCACGAAAGGAAAGCCCTCAAGCCGCTGGAGTTCTCTAGCCCGTAACCGTCCACGAACCCGGGGGAACTCCAACGCCACGACTGTTCTGCTCAGATGTCGGCTTCGTCCGGATGCTGTTGAAAAACTAACCATTGAAGGATGCTGGGATCGCTGATTCAGTCTTTTCAGATTTGATGAGGCGACGACAATGCTGGGACCAAGGCAGGAGGCGCAGGGCGCGTTATTCTACGAGTTTTCGTTAGAAGATCAC
>JBHJIZ010000104.1:0-20239 GCA_050043005.1 Paracoccaceae bacterium | reverse complement strand
AATCGGGCGGGGACAGTCTGCTGGTCTCGACCCTGACGCGCTACAACGAGATGCGCACACAGCACCCGGACCTGGCACCACTGCTGTTCGATCCGGTGGCGACCGACCGGCGCGGCGAGGTGCCGGATGGCATGGATCCGTGGTTCGAGATCCCCGTCTTGAATTGGCAGCAGGGTCGTCTCACGGGGCTCTACCAGCGTCAGTATGTTGACTCCGCCGCCCGTCACGACGCGGCCCCGCGCCTCTCCGACCGGCACCGCACGGCGCTGGATGCCTGGGATTCGTTGACCAATGATCCCGATCTGCACCTGTCGATGCGGTTGGAGCCGGGCGATATGCAGTTCGCCTACAACCACCATCTGCTGCACGACCGAACGGGATTCGAAGACTGGCCCGAGCCGGACCGGCGGCGCCACCTGCTGCGGCTTTGGCTGGCGATACCCGAGGACCGCCCCCTGCCGCCGGTGTTCTCGCAGCGCTATGGCCCGATTGACGTCGGCGAGCGCGGCGGGATCCTGGTCAAGGATACCAAGCTACATGTATCTTTGACGCCGTAGCGTTGTCTCAACGTAAGCACGGCCTTACGCCGCCTTCTTCGCATCCTTCGCGATCCGGGCCAGATCGCGCGCGATCGAGAACGCACCGCGCACGCGGTCGCGATCTTCGGTCCAGTCGCGCCGGACAATCAGCTTGTTGTCCTTGACCTTGGCCAGCCCGTCCTGAGCGCTGATGAAGCCGACCAATCCACCGGGATCAGCGAACTTGTTGCCCCGAAACTGGATGGTCGCACCTTTCGGCCCGGTGTCGAGCCGCTCAATACCGGCGCGGCGGCACATGGTCTTGATCCGCACGACCGCGAGCAGGGTTTCAACATCCTTCGGCGGCTTGCCGAAGCGATCGTGCAGTTCTGCCGCGAAGCCTTCGAGTTCCGTCTTGCTCTCGAGGCCCGAAAGGCGACGGTAAAGCCCTAGGCGCACATCCAGATCGGTGACGTAGTCGTCCGGGATCAACACCGGCACACCGAGATTGAGCTGCGGCGCCCAGCCGTCGTCGGTCTCGATCTCCGCGCCGATTTCACCCGCGCGGATCTTGGCGATCGCCTCCTCCAGCATCTCTTGGTAGAGTTCGAAGCCAACTTCCTTGATGTGCCCGGACTGCTCCTCGCCCAACAGGTTGCCCGCCCCGCGAATGTCGAGATCGTGCGAAGCCAGCGTGAACCCGGCACCCAGCGTGTCGAGTGAGCCAAGCACTTTGAGCCGCCGCTCCGCCTGCGGGGTCAACGGTTTGCGTGGTTCGGTCGTCAGATAGGCATAGGCGCGCTGTTTCGATCGCCCGACACGCCCGCGCAACTGATAGAGTTGCGCCAGCCCGAACATGTCCGAGCGCTGCACGACCAGGGTATTGGCAGTCGGAATATCCAGCCCGCTCTCAACAATCGTGGTCGACAGCAGAACATCGTACTTGCCGTCGTAGAAGGCGTTCATTCGGTCATCGAGTTCGCCTGCCGCCATCTGACCATGGGCGACCACGTAGGAAACCTCGGGGACCTGTTCGCGCAGCCATTCCTGGGCCTGGCCCAGATCCGCGATACGCGGACACACCATGAACGCCTGGCCGCCGCGATAACGCTCGCGCAGCAGGGCCTCGCGCACCGTGACCGTGTCGAAGGGCGAGACATAAGTCCGCACGGCAAGCCGGTCGACCGGCGGTGTCGCGATGATCGAAAGCTCGCGCACGCCTGACATGGCCAATTGCAACGTGCGCGGGATCGGCGTCGCCGTCATGGTCAACACGTGCACATCCGAACGAAGCTGCTTCAGGCGTTCCTTGTGCTGGACACCGAAGTGCTGTTCCTCGTCGATGATCAGCAGACCCAGATTGCAGAACTTCACGGATTTCGCGAGCAACGCATGGGTGCCGACGACGATCGAAATCTCGCCCTGCTGTAGCATCTTGCGCGTCTCGGCAGCATCCTTGGCCGAGACGAAACGTGAAAGCTGACGGACTCGCAACCCGGTTCCCTGAAAGCGGTCGGCGAAGCTTTTGGCGTGCTGGCGCGCCAGCAGCGTGGTCGGCGCGGCGATGGCCACCTGCAACCCGGCCTGGGCCGCGACGAAGGCGGCACGAAGCGCAACCTCGGTCTTGCCGAAGCCGACATCGCCACAGATCAACCGATCCATCGGACGCCCCGAGGCCATGTCCTCCATGACATCGCCGATGCATTTGAGCTGATCGTCGGTCTCTTGATACGGGAACCGCGCGCAGAACCGTTCGAACGCGCCGGGGTCCGGTTCAAGCACCTCGCCCGTGCGCAGCATCCGCTCGGCCGCGATGCGGATTAGCTTGTCCGCCATGTCCAGGACGCGCTTCTTCAGCTTGGCCTTTTTGGCCTGCCACGCGCCGCCACCGAGTCGGTCGAGTTCCCCGGCCTCGTGCCCATACCGTGAGAGCAGTTCGATGTTCTCGACCGGCAGGAACAGCTTGTCGCCCTTGTGATACTCGAGCCGCAGACACTCGTGTGGGGCGCCCATGGCGGTTACTGTTTCGAGCCCCTGGTACCGACCGACCCCGTGCTCGATGTGGACGACCAGATCGCCAACGGTCAGAGACTGGCTTTCGGTCAGGAAGTTTTCGGCGCGCTTGGGCTTGCGCGCGCGTCGGATCAAGCGGTCGCCAAAGACGTCCTGTTCCGAGATCACGGTCACGTCGGAAGCCTGGAAACCCGCTTCAAGCGCCCAGATCATAAGGTTGACGCCGTCCTTCAGATCGGTCCAGCGGCTGATCGTGCGGCTTTCGTCCAGACCGTGATCCGAAAGCAGATGCTGCAGCCGGTCACGTGCCCCGTCTGAGTAGGACGCGATCACCACAGGCCCTTCGCGTCGACGCGTCTTGATGTGATCGACCAGCACTTCGAACAAGTTGACACCGTCCTGCTGGCGTTCGGGCGCGAAGGACCTGCCCGGTCTGGTGCCTGCGTCGATCACGCCCGGTCCAAGAGGCAACTTCATCGGCGTGAACCGGCGGATCATCCGGTTATCCAGCGTCGCCGTCCAATCTGCGTCATCGAGGTAGAGCAATTTCGGCGGGCACGGCTGGTACGGAGCCTCGCCCGTCGAGCCGGCATCTTCCCGCGCCGCGAAATGATCTTCGACCAGTTCTAGCCGTGCCGCGCGCGCATCTTCGACATGGTGATCCATGCTGATGGCGGCGTCTGGCAGGTAGTCGAAAAGGGTCTCCATCCTCTCGTGGAACAGCGAGACCCAGTGCTCCATACCCTGGTACTTCCGACCCTCGGAGACGGCTGCGTAGAGCGGATCATCCGGGCGGGCAGCCCCGAAGATCTCGCGGTAGCGTTTTCGGAAGCGTTGAACAGCGTCCGGATCCAGAACCACTTCGGAGGCCGGGGAAAGTTCGACCCGGCCGATCTTCTCGATCGTACGCTGGGGCGCGGGATCAAACCTGCGGGCGCCATCCAGCACAGCGCCGAAGAAGTCCAGGCGCACCGGGTGTTCCTGCCCCGGCGGGAAGATGTCGATTATGCCGCCCCGGACAGCAAAGTCTCCATGTTCGATGACAGTTGACGTGCGATTGAAGCCCTTTGCGGTGAGCCATTGCACGAGCCCGTCGATGTCGACGTTGAAATCCACATCGGCGATGAACGAGGCCCCTGCCACCGAGGCCCGCGCGGGTACCTTCTGGGTCGCTGCGTTGAGCGTTGTCAGAATGACCGACGGCCGATCCCAGCCATGCGCCAGCGCGGCAAGTGCTGCCATCCGGGCCGCCGAGATCTCTGGATTGGGTGAGACACGATCATAAGGCAGGCAATCCCAGGCCGGGACGCGGATCACCGGCAGGCCAGGTGCGAAGACAGCCAGCGCATCCGCCATCGCTTCGGCGCGGGCGTCGTCGCGCGCGATGTGCAGGACAGGACCGGAAGTCCGCTCGACCAGATCCGCCAGAAGCTTGGCGTCCCAGCCTTCCGGTGCGCCGCAAACAGTGACGGCGCCCGGGGCGATTTTTGCCGCGTGCGTGTTCATGGCGCGCGGATTAGCGGGCAATGCGCGAATTCACAAGGTTTGTAATGGTCGCAATTCGATGCATGGCGAGCAGGAATATTGCGCGCTTATCGGCATTGATCTTTCAGGCCAAAGGGTAGCTTTGTGTCGTTTCCAACCAGCGGAAATCCCGCCCATTTACGCAGCGACCTCGGCACCCCACCCTAGAGGAGCGCCAATAAACAAAGACCCAAACCATGGCGCGGATGGAGGAGACAATGGCTTATAAATTGCTGATCCTGGGTGCGTCCTATGGTTCGTTGCTCGGGACGCGACTGGCGCTGGCCGGTCACGACGTCACGTTGGTTTGCCTGCCCGAGGAAGTCGAGCTGTTCAACGCCGAGGGTGCGCGCATCCGCCTGAAGCCGCGGGGCTATGCCGATTTCATCGAGTTGAACAGCGCAGCAGGCCCCGGACTGCTGGATGCCTGCGGACCGGACGACGCTGATGTCGATGCCTATGACATGGTCGGGCTGGCGATGCAGGAACCGCAATACCGGGCCGAGACTGTCCGGAACCTGCTGGCGCGGGTTGCGGCGGCGCGGAAACCGGCGGTGTCGATCATGAACATGCCGCCCCTGCCCTTCCTGGCGCGGGTCGCACCGGGCGCAGTGGACAAACTGCGCGCCGCATTCACTGATCCCTCGGTTTGGGATGGCTTCGAACCTGGCCTGGTCACGTTGGCCAGCCCAGACCCTCAGGCGATGCGTCCGCCGGGCGAACCGCTGAACGTGCTTCAGGTGAACCTGCCAACCAACTTCAAGGTCGCGGCCTTCGAGAACCCCGAGCATACGGCGATGCTGCGCCAGATGCAGGCGGACATCGAAGCCTATCGGCACGGTCCCGAAGACATTGAACTTCCCGTCAAGCTGAAGGTCTTCGACTCGCTGTTCGTTCCGCTTGCGAAATGGGCGATGCTGGTGACTGGTAACTACCGCTGCATCACCGAGGGCGAGCCAATTTCGATCAAGGACGCCGTCCATGGAGATGTCGAATTGTCGGGCCGGATTTATCAGGCGGTCTGCGATCTCTGCGTCCGGCTCGGTGCCTCGCCAAACGACATGGTGCCATTCCAGAAGTATGCGAACGCTGCTGAAAGCCTGATCCGCCCGTCCTCCGCAGCGCGAGCGCTGGCTGGCGGGGCGCCGTTCATAGAACGTCTCGACAAGGTTGCGGCGGCATTGGCGGAATCCCAGGGGATCGACATTCCGACCTTAGCGGGAACGGCGGCGTTGGTGGACGCAAAGCTAGCAGCCAACCGCATGTGACGCTCAGCGGGGTGCGCCGCGCGCACCCGACGGCGCCGTTGCCGGAGCCCGTACCTGGCGGTAATGCTCGCGCATTTCTACCTTTCGCAGCTTGCCGTTCGGGTGCCGGGGCATCGCATCGACCACCTCGTAGTGTTTCGGACGGCGAATGGTCGGCAGGTGCTCGGCACAATGGCTGCGCAACTGGTCGATCAGCGTGGCCCGATCCAGTGCCGGATCCGACGGCTCGACCACGGCAAGGATGACTTCGCCCATATCCGCATCGGGCGTTCCGATGGCGGCGGCGTCCGTGACACCCGGATGCTGAACCAACGTATCCTCGGTCAGTTGAGGATAAATGTTCGTCCCGCCCGAGATGATCAGGTTCACATCCCGGTCCGTCAGGAACAAAAACCCGTCGTCGTTGACGTACCCTATGTCGCCGAGGGTCGACATCTCACCCAGATAGGCGCCCGCAGTCTTCTCCGGCTCCTTATGATAAGCGAACTTCATGCCACCGGTGAAGAAGACACGCCCGGGCTGGCCGGATGGGAGCGGCTGATCGTCCGGTCCGATGATGTGGATGACACCAAGCGCAGCCTGCCCGACCGTGCCGGGATTGGCGAGCCAGTCCTCGCAGCGCGCATATGTGAGACCGTTCGACTCCGTCCCGCCGTAATACTCGTCGACAATAGGTCCCCACCAGTCGATGAACTGTTTCTTCGCCTCGGCAGGCATCGGAGCCGCCGCATGGACGATCCGACGGATCGAGGAGATGTCCGCCGCCGCGCGCACCGCTTCCGGTAGTTTCAGAAGCCGGATCATCATGGTCGGCACGAACTGGATGTGCGTCACCTGTTGCTCGGCCACCAGGTCGAGGCAAGCCTGGGCATCGAAGCGTTCCATATTGATCACGCGACCGCCACGGCGCAGGACCCCGATGGTCCAACGCAGGGGTGCGGCGTGATACAGCGGCGCCGGATTCAGATAGACCGTGTCGTTGTCCAGTCCGTTGAGATTGAAAATGGGCCTCGCGTTATCCGGATCATCCCCGAAAACGCAATCCGGCCGGGACCTGAGAACGCCTTTCGGACGCCCGGTCGACCCCGAGGAATAGAGCATGTCGATGCCCTCCTGCGGGTTCTCGGGCAACTCGATGGGCTGATGCGCCATAGCCGCACCCAATGCGTCGTAACCCTCTACGGCGTCATCGAGCGTGTACCAGGCGTGGACGGCTTGGCACTCGGCGCGCGCCTGGACCATCTTCGGGAGCGTCCGTTCAGAACCCATAACCAGCTTTGCGCCACAATTGTCGACGATGTACGCGATTTCATCTTCGTGCAGGTATGGGCTGATCGCCGTGTAGTGCACACCGGCATAGATCGATGCAAAGATCACCGAGAAGAAGTCCAACCGGTTCTCGAGGCAAAAGGCCACGTGATCGCCGATCTCGACCCCGTGGCCACGCATCAACTGGGCGATCTGCTTTGCGCGTCGGTCGAGCACGCCGAACGTCAGAACATCACCATTCTGAACGACCGCCGGGCGATCCGCGTCAAAGACGTATGGCAGCGCCATGGGCTCCTCCCTGTCCCAGGGGTTTGCCCCCCTTTTCCCGTACGCACTGGGGCACAAGGTAGACAATCGGGCAAGTGATATTGGCTTGATTTCGCTCAATGCGATGGTCCCGGACGCCGTCTAAGGTGCGCTCAAGATAGGGAGGTCAGTATGCTTACGATCACGAAGCCGTCCACAAACAGGCTGGATATCGAACTCAAAGGCGTCATGGATGCGGAACTTATGGCTGCGGGGCTGGATGATCTGATCGCGCAGTCCGACGGGATCGAGCATGGAAAGATGCTATACCGCATCCCCGAATTCAGCATGCCAACGGCAGGTGCCATCGGAGTGGAGTTGACGCGTTTGCCAAAGCTCTTTGCTCTGATCCACCGTTTCGACCGCTGCGCCGTCTTGAGCGACGCATCGTGGATCCGCACCGCGGCCGAAATCGAAGGCGCTTTGATCCCGGGACTTGCAATCAAGGCGTTCGAGTATGATGAGCCCGAAGCGGCCGAGGCATGGCTGGATCATCGTTGAAGCCACGCCTCGCCCAGAGTTAGCGGACGACCGCCACCGAGCACTTTGCATGCGCCGCGACGTATCCTGCATTTGACGCAAAAACATGCTCCAGCATGCCGGGAACATGAGACGCCATCACGATCAGATCGGCGTCCATATCATTTGCCGTGTCCACAAGGACGCCGCCGAGATCTGCCGTCACGTCGTTGTCCTGAATGGACTTGGCAGCAACACTGACACCGGATTTACCGGCCAGGTCAGTCGCGAAACCATTAAGTTTCTCGGCATAGGCCTGCGGCGTCGAGGCGACCGAACTCGGTCCCGTACCGGTAACCCCAACAAGCGTCAGCGATGCGCCGTGGGACTTCGCAATCTCGGTCGCCATATCGATGGATTTGCCCAGCCCATCGGCATGGGCGAGATCGACGGGCAGCATGATCTTCGCAAACATTGGGCGTTTCCTCTTTGTTATTTGATTTCAGCAAACTGCCACGCCCGGTTGTGAAGAACATTGATCTGTCGCAATTCCCGACCCGCATTGAAAAGGAAAGCCGATCTTTAAAGGACCGCGCTACGGACGCTGCCTTGTCGCCTAGTGGTTCGATCGAGACGTTTGCATCACGTGGCCGCATCCTCGCAAGCAAACGTCTCGATCAATAGAACCACTAGCAACTATATGTTTTCTAGTGGATTTTCCGACTCAGACATTTGTATAAGAGAATGCGGCGAGTGGATACCTAATGTCTGAGTCAATCCACTAGCCGCTCAACCGAAGGAACCGTGCCATCGCGTTGAATCCTTCTGATGTGCGAGCGCGCAGGTACTGCTTCGGGTATCCACATCGCGACGAGCGCGACGCCCGCAAACTGCTCCCTGATCAAACCAGTGCATCCACGAGTTGATCCGTATAGGCGTCCAGCGCCTGCTGGTTCGGGTGGATGACCTGATTGACGTTCTGTCCGGTTACCTGGTTGGTCGTCCAGCGATAGAGCGGCGCGACAAAGGGCAGACCCTTCTGGATCTGGGTGCAGGCAAAGATCGCGCGCGACGCTCGCCCGTTTCCATCGGCAAATCCGTGAGCGATGATGTTGCCGGTCAGTTGAAGGCAGGCGATGTCGTACCAGAAGAACCGATTAAAGCGGGTCAGCGCGACCATGTTCTGGACCTTGCCCCCGACGTAGCGGTGCAGCGCTCCGCCCAGCGCCGTACCGCCATAGAACTGCTCGGCCAGGCCGGCTGTGCCGAACCAGCGCCGGACGGCATTCGTCGGACCGGAGTGACGATGCAAGTAGTGCAGCGTATTCACGTCGGTGATATCCATGTTGCCGTTGCGGATCACGTTGGTTAGTCCATTCCGCAGGGTCTGGACGACGTTCTGTCGGGCAACTTCTTCGGCCCGCTCAATCTCCTCGGCGGTCGCCTCGAAGTAGTCGTAGTCGGCCTCCTTGGCCTTGTTCGTGGTGGAGCGACCGAGAATCCAGTTTAGTGCAATTTCGATATCCTCGTTCTGCGTCGTCGGATTGTGACCGGTCCAGGGGAACTCTCCATTGCCGGGATTGGTCAGACCCTGACGCAGGTCGGCATTGATCGCACGGCGATAGAGGTCGTCGATGCTGTTCTTGTTGTCGATGGCCTTCATCGTCTCCTGCAGCAGCGCGCCAACCAACGTCGCAGTAAGTTCGCGCATCTCTGCCTTCTTCTTTTTAACCTTGGCCTTGCCGCGCGGCGAGAACATGTGCCGGAAGGCGTTGTCGATGATCTCACGCCCGGCGAGTGCGTCCGTCTCCTGCACGAAGGCCCGAAACTCGGGCCAGCCCTGGGCAATTTTGTGCAGTTTCGCTGATGTGTAGGTGGTTTCGAACATCTCTTTGCTCCGTGTGCTCCGGCCGCATCTGGGCCGGTGATGACGTCTGAAAATGACCACGACCCGGGACAGGGCCGCTCGAATTCCGGGGGGACGAAGGAGCACTCTGCGCGCCCTGACTTCGCGTTCCCGAGACTGGGTCGCGTTGCAGGCGCAAATGGTTCAATTGAATTTCAAAAAAAACGGGGCGCGCAGTGCGCACCCCGCTGATTTCAGAATTTGAAGGCGGTCAGTGGACCGTGGCCCGGGCGTCCTGAGTGGCACCCCGCGCGCGATCTCCGAGGATCAATCCATCGCGGTCTGCGGACACGGCCAAGGTTTCCCCGTCTTTCAGAGTGCCGCCCAAAAGAAGTTCTGCCAGCGGATCCTGAAGCGCTTTCTGGATTACGCGCTTCAGCGGGCGCGCACCATAGCCCGGATCGTAGCCCTTGTCGGCCAGCCAAGTCATGGCGGGCTCGTCCAGATCCAATTCGATCTTCCGTGGCTCAAGACGTTTGGCAAGACGCGCGAGCTGAATGTGAACGATGCCGTCCATGTGCTCGCGACTGAGCCGGTCGAAAAGGATCATCTCGTCGAGACGGTTCAGGAACTCGGGCCGGAAATGGCCGCGTACGACTTCCATGACCTGACGCTCGGCCTCGCGCGCCGAAGCCCCTTCCGGCAAATCGGAAAGGTATTGCGCGCCGAGGTTGGACGTCAGGATAATCAGCGTATTGCGGAAGTCGACGGTCCGACCCTGCCCGTCCGTCAAGCGCCCCTCGTCGAGCACTTGCAGGAGCACATTGAAGACATCCGGGTGCGCTTTCTCAACCTCATCGAACAAGACCACTTGATACGGGCGACGGCGCACGGCCTCGGTCAGCACGCCGCCTTCATCGTAACCGACATATCCCGGAGGGGCTCCGATCAGACGGGACACGGAGTGCTTCTCCATGAACTCGGACATGTCGATCCGGGCCATGGCCTGATCGTCGTCGAACAGGAACTCAGCCAACGCCTTCGTCAATTCGGTCTTGCCGACACCGGTCGGGCCGAGGAACAGGAACGAGCCCATGGGTCGGTCCGGCTCGGACAATCCGGCGCGCGAGCGGCGCACGGCACTCGACACGGCAGTGACCGCATCGGCCTGGCCGATGACCCTGTTGCCGATAACATCCTCCATGCGGAGAAGCTTGTCGCGCTCGCCCTCCAGCATCTTGTCGACGGGAATGCCGGTCCAACGTTCGACCACCGAGGCGACGTGCTCAGGCAGCACCGCTTCTTCGACCAGCACATCGCCGCTGGCCTCGGCGTGCACGGCAGCCTCGAGACGTCGCTCGAGATCCGGAATCAGGCCATAAGACAGCTCACACGCACGGGCGAGATCACCTGTCCGCTAGGCGTTCTCGAGATCATTGCGTGCCTGGTCGAGTTGCTCTTTCAGATCGCGGGCCGCGCCAAGCTTGTCTTTCTCGGCCTGCCAGCGCGCCGTTAGCGAAGCACTTTCCTGTTCCAGTCCAGCCAGTTCCTCGATCAGCTTTGAAAGGCGTTCCTTCGACGCATCGTCTGTTTCCTTCTTCAACGCTTCGGCTTCGATCTGCTTTTGAAGGATCTCACGATCCAAAGCATCGAGTTCCTCGGGCTTCGAATCGACCTCCATACGCAGTCGCGAGGCGGCTTCGTCCATAAGATCGATCGCCTTGTCCGGCAGGAACCGGTCCGAGATGTAGCGATTGGACAGCGTCGCAGCAGAGACCAATGAAGCATCCGAGATCCGAACACCGTGATGGACCTCGTACTTCTCTTTGATCCCACGCAGGATCGAGATCGTGTCCTCGACGGTCGGCTCGTTGACAAAGACCGGCTGAAAGCGCCGAGCCAGAGCCGCGTCCTTCTCGACGTGCTGACGGTACTCATCAAGTGTCGTCGCACCGATACAATGCAGCTCACCGCGCGCGAGTGCCGGTTTCAGCAGATTCGAGGCATCCATCGACCCCTCGCCCTTGCCCGCGCCGACCAGTGTGTGCATCTCGTCGATGAACAGAACCACGCCGCCCGCAGCCGCTGTGACCTCGGTCAACACAGATTTCAGACGTTCCTCGAACTCGCCGCGATATTTCGCACCGGCGATCAGCGCACCCATGTCCAGCGCCATAAGCTGCTTGTCTTCAAGGCTTTCGGGTACATCGCCATTAACGATGCGCATGGCGAGACCTTCGGCAATCGCCGTCTTGCCGACACCCGGCTCACCGATCACGACGGGATTGTTCTTGGTCCGGCGGGAGAGAACCTGGATGCAACGACGGATTTCCTCGTCCCGGCCAATGACCGGGTCGATCTTGCCGTCACGCGCCGCCTCGGTCAGGTCGCGCGCGATGCGCTTCAGCGCGTCATAACCTTCCTCGGCACTGGCCGTATCAGCGGTCCGCCCCTTGCGCAGATCATCAATTGCGGAGTTCAGTGTCTGCGGGCGGACCCCGGCGCTCTCCAGCACCTTCGCGGCTTCGGTGCCCTTGGCCATCGCGATCGCCATCAGCAGGCGCTCGGCGGTCACATAGGCATCTCCCGCCTTGGTCGAAATCTTCTGGGCATCGTCAAGCAAACGGGCAACCGACGGGTCAAGATAAATCTGCCCATCCCCGCCAGACACCTTCGTCATCTTGGCAAGCGCCGCGTTCACTCCGGAGAGCACTGCGTCTGCATCGCCGCCGGATGCGCCGATCAGGTTGCGCGCAAGCGCTTGATCATCATCCAGCAGCGCCTTGAGCAGGTGCTCAGGCGTCAGTCTCTGATGGTTTGCCTGTATCGCGTCGGTCTGAGCGGCAAGAACGAATCCGCGCGCGCGTTCCGTGAACTTGTCCAAGTTCATCTGTCTCTCCTTTAGCCCGTCCACCCGGCGCCCGATAAGGCACGCCCCGTGGCGTCTTTGGTGTCACCTGCGAGGCCCCTGAGGCGTCCCCGCAGAACCGATGTGGTGTTTTTGCAACTCTGCTGCAAGTCAGCAATTTCATGAAAACATGCTAACTCTCCGATTAACTTCGTTGCTTAGACCTTTCGAAATTGCTGCCGTGTAGCTTCAAATTCATGTGGCGTTTTATGGTTCTGGCGTTTCTACCCGGTCTGGCGTTCGCGGACACGGTGGAGACAGAGGCGCAGGGTTGCATGTTCTCAAGCGACACTGCGGAAGTTCGTGATTGCCTGTCGGAAGTGTTCTACCGGCGTGGCTTTGAGATGGATCAGCAGATCGCTTCGGTCGCTGGCAGTCTGTCCGGCGCAACAGCGCTGCAGGTCGATGTGGTGGAATCCAAATACGAATCCGATCAGACGGCCTGGCGGGTCGAGACTGATGAAACGTGTCGCAGCCGCGATGTCGTGCTGCGTGAGCTTTGCCGCCTGTCCTTGCTGCGGTCGCGTGAGGCAGAACTGAGCACTCAGCTTTCCGAAACTGTTCGGATCTACGGAGGGTACTAAGGGCGGACAAAAATCCGATCCGGGGGGCGCAAAAGCGCCCCTCCCGAACGTTTGTCTGGGAGGACCCTGTGCTCTTACATCTTTCCGGAAAAGCGCTGACACCGGCGAGCGCGATCCTCGCACTGTCGATCGTGGCGACTCATCCGACGCAGGCAGAAGGTGGCGCAAAGGAATCCGATTGCAGGATCGAGCGGCAGGTTTTTGCGAAGGCAGCGTGCTTGGAGCACGTGTTTGCGCAGCGCGATCTGAAAATGACTCAGCAAATCGACGATACGCTGTCGCGGCTGCAGGCGGCGACGGCAAGGGAGCTTCTGGCGATCTCGCGCATCTACAGGGCCTCGCAAGACAACTGGCGCGCTGAAACCTCGCAGACCTGTCGCGACCAGAATCAGGACGACCGGATCGGCTTCGAGCTTTGCAAGTTGAGCACCCAAGCAGAACGTCAGGATCAGCTCGATCTTTCGCTGGCACGGGCGGCGGAGGAACTCGGCGCACCCGAAACCTACGAGGTGGATATTCCGGACAGTGTTGAAATCCTTGTCCCGCTTCCCGAGGGAAGTGAGTTCGGGGTCGAGACACGTCTGCCGCTGGAGTTCTCGATCAGCACCGATTGAGGCTTGACCATGTGACGGGATAATTCCACGAGAGGCGCATGATTGCGCTCTGGATCCCTCTCACCATCGCTGCTGCCTTTTGTCAGAACCTACGCTCGGCCTTGCAGAAGGCCTTGAAAGGAAGGCTGTCGACCACAGGCGCTGCATATGCGCGGTTCATCTACGCACTCCCGTTCGGGGTGTTGTATCTCTGGGCGCTTACCGGGCCTGGAGGATATGACCTGCCGGGGATCAACGTCGCATTCCTGCTTTGGTGTCTGGCCGGGTCCCTCTCGCAAATCCTGTTCACAGTCGTTCTGCTCTGGATGTTCACCTTTCGTAGCTTTGCGGTCGGCACCACTTTCTCGAAGCTCGAGGTCGTGCTGATCGCAACCCTTGGCCTCGTACTTCTCGGCGATACGGTCGGCCCGTGGGCAATTCTCGCGATTGCGGTTGGCGCCGTCGGCACGGTTCTTCTGGCGATGACGGAGTCGAAGCTTACGCTGGGCGGCCTTTTCCGTGGTCTGGGCGAACGCGCGACCCTGATCGGATTGCTGTGTGCAGCACTCTTGGGGGGATCTGTCGTTTTCTTCCGGGGCGCAGCGCTTTCGCTGGAAAGTCCAGACATCGTTGTGGCGGCAGCCTTCGCGCTGACGGTAGCACTGGTCATGCAGACAATTCTGATGGGCGGCTGGTTCCTGGTCTTCGACCGCCCACAACTCCATGCCGTGTTCCGCGAATGGCGGCGTGCGCTCCCCGTCGGCATCATTGGGATGATGGGATCGGTCTTCTGGTTCACGGCGTTCACACTGCAGAATGCCGCCTACGTTCGAGCACTCGGCCAGATCGAGTTGATCTTCACATTCATTGCGAGCGTCTTCTTTTTCGGCGAGAAGGTCACCAAACCGGAGCTCGCCGGAATTCCACTGATCGTCGCCGCAATCCTGCTGATCCTGTTGGCGGGGTAGAACAAGAAACGAGGAGCCGAGCAATGCCCGCAGATGCCCGCCTGCTCGTCGCACTGGACGTCCCGAATGCGTTGGTCGCCGAGGATCTGACGAACAAGCTGGGGGACAGCGTCAGTTTCTACAAGATCGGGTTGGGCATGCTCACAGGCGGCGGCCTTGGCCTCGCGAACGAATTGAAGGCCTCAGGCAAACGTATCTTTCTGGACATGAAGCTGTTCGATATCGGCGCCACGGTCGAGGCGGCGGTTCGAGGCCTCGCACAGTTCGACCTGGACTTTCTGACCGTGCACGGCGATCCGCATGTCGTCGAAGCAGCCGTTCGCGGGCGTGGCGACAGCGGGTTGAAGATTCTTGGAGTGACGATCCTGACTTCCGTCGATCGGAACGATCTCGATGCAATGCTCATCCAGGACGGCGGCGTTCAGGACCTTACGGTCGAACGTGCGCGGCGCGCATTCTCTGCCGGAGCAGATGGCGTGATTGCGTCGCCGCGCGAGGCCGCATTGATCCGGGCCTTACCGGAAACCAGCAACCGCCTGATCGTGACACCCGGTGTCCGACCCGCAGGCGCGGACCTTGGCGATCAGAAACGGGTCGCGACGCCAGCTTCGGCGCTGACTGACGGTGCAGACCACATCGTCGTTGGCCGCCCGGTTTGGGCCGCCGATGACCCCCGCTTGGCTGCACAGCAAATACTGGAAGAGATTGCCAGAATCTGAACTTCAGGGCCGCAAAGCAGCCGATGTGCCCTATACTTGTCATGAAAACTTAATATGTGTGACCGAGTAGCAATGCGCACCTGCGCTTTTCAGAGACACTGAAAATGGCATCAGCCTTGTGCCGAGACTGCCTGGCATGGTTCGACACCGCCCCGACACTGCGGTGCCCAAGCTGCTCTGGCCCACGGCTGATCATTCATACCGAGCTCGACAAGCTCACGATTGCCCACATGGATTGCGACGCCTTCTATGCCGCGGTCGAAAAACGAGATGATCCAAGCCTGCAGGACAAGCCGGTGAGCGTCGGTGGCGGGCGCCGCGGTGTGGTCTCGACCTGTTGCTACATCGCGCGCGTTGCGGGTGTGCGTTCGGCCATGCCGATGTTCAAAGCGTTGAAACTCTGCCCCGATGCCGTGGTCCTGAAACCACGCATGGAGGTCTACGACCAGATTGGACGGGACATCCGCACGCGCATGCGTCGTTTGACCCCGATGGTTGAACCGCTTTCTCTCGACGAGGCGTTTCTGGATCTTTCTGGGACGCAACGGCTGCTGGGCAAACCTCCAGCGCTTACGATCGCGGGACTGTCTCGCGAGATCGAGAAAGAACTCGGCATCACGGTCTCGATTGGCTTGAGCCACAATAAATACCTGGCCAAGATCGCGTCGGACTTGGACAAACCTCGCGGCTTCTCTGTGGTGGGACGCGCAGAGACACTCGATTTCCTGGCAGAGCGCCCAGTCCGATCGATCTGGGGTGTTGGCAAGGCTCTGGCGGACCGTTTGGAGGCTGATGGGCTGCAAAACAAGGCAGACCTGCGCTCGCTCGAACTGGCTGATCTCGTCTCGCGGTATGGCCGCTTCGGGAAGCGGCTCTATGATCTGTCACGTGGAATTGACAATCGCCGGGTCAATCCTGACCAACCAGTAAAGTCGATTTCGTCTGAGACAACCTTTGATGATGACATCGGCGACGGCGAGAAACTGATCGGCCATCTGTGGCGACTTGCCGTGCGAACTTCGGATCGGGCGAAGTCCAAGGGCATGGGTGGCCGCACCGTTGTCCTGAAACTCAAAACTGCGGATTTTCGCGCGATTACGCGACAGTCGCGTCTGACCGATCCGACCAATCTTGCCGATGTGATGTACGAGGTTGGCGAGCCCCTTTTGCTTGGAGAGATCAATCAAGGCCCGTTCCGTTTGCTGGGAATCGGGCTGTCCCAACTCAGCGAGGTTGAGCCCGACGGATCGGAAAAGCTGTTGTTCGACGACTCGCGGGAAGCGCACCGCAAAGCGGAACGTGCGACAGACGAAATCCGGGAAAAATTTGGCCGCGATGCGATCGTGAGAGGCCGCTCCTTGCGCTAAAGTTGTGCGCCGCATCATGCGCATATGAGATTGGCATACCGTAACCGGCTGGAAACATAGGCGCTGTCAAGAAATTTTTATTCATTTGGGCAAAATTTTGCTGCACTGCATCGTTGATTTTTTGCGGCGCACACTTAAACTCTACACCAGCGATACGTTGTATTGCTCGCCCTTCCTGGGCGTTTCCTCCCTTAAACTCGGGCCGCGGCAACGCGGCCTCTTTTTTTGCGCGGGGAAAGTATTGGCGCATCAGTTCTTTAGCCCGAAAAACTTCGATTCCGTGTTCACACCAAACCACGGAGAAGAGCGCCAGTTTCCGCGAAAGCGATTCTATTCGGCAGCTACCGAGGTCGAGCCTGGAATGATTCCGACAAGCTGCGCGATGACCGACCGCAGGCGTTCTAGAACCTCGTCGAACTCCGGCAGTGGCTCGATTCGGGCTTGATCGAGATAAAGGCCCCGATCGATCTCGATCTGCAAAGCATGGACGTGACGCGAGGGCCGACCGTAGCGGTGAGTAATGTAGCCGCCAGCAAACGGGGCGTTCCGCGCAACTGTAAACCCGGCGGACTGAAATGCGGTTTGTGCCTCCGCAGATATGTCACGTCCGGCTGACGCTCCGAATCTGTCGCCCAAGACAATATCGGGCAACATGCCCCGCACCTTTGGTGCCGCGCGCAGTGCATCCGATGGCATCGAATGGCAGTCGAACAGAATCGCACAGCCGAACTCTCGCGAAGCGCGGCGCAAAAGTTGGTCGAGTTTCTCGTGATACGGCTTGTGCGCGGTACGAATGCGGGCGTTGGCGTCAGCAAGCGGGATCTTGCCGTTGTAGATCGACGTGCCCTCGGCAACGATCCGGGGAACAACGCCAAGGCCGGCGGCGATCCGCTGATTGAGCCCGGTGGGGGTCACGTCCTCGACCAAGGCCGGATCAAGTTCAGCGGGAGCGCGATTCAGGTCGATCCATGCACGTGGAAGGATTGCCGCGAGCAACGGTGCGCCACATGACGGTGCGGACTCGAAAAGACGATCGACCAGAGCGTCCTCGGATGCCCTTAGTTCATGCGCCGAAAGACGGCGGCGTGCGATCAGCGATTCTGGATACGCACTGCCCGAATGCGGAGAGTTAAAAACCGCACAGGATGCCAGCGGGTCGGGCTCGTGAAGCGTATAAGGCTCGGGCAGCGACATCGGCGCAAGCTAAAGTCTCGAGACGCAACATGCACCTTCTTATTCGCCGCAGGCAGTGAGCGCGCGTAAGCAATCACAAGGGGATGAAAAGGGTTGCACGGTGCATGTGGCGGTCTTATACGACCCGTCTGCAATGGAATGGGCGTGTAGCTCAGTGGGAGAGCACCTCGTTGACATCGAGGGGGTCACAAGTTCAATCCTTGTCACGCCCACCATTCCGTTTTTCCGATTAAATTTTTGGCCTAAGATCTTGAAAGGTAATGACGTTTTTGGTGCTCTAGCTCCTTCGATGTGGCAGTACTGAAAACGCACACTGAAAGTCATCCGCAGGACCGCTTTTCGGAGCAATTTATCGCCAGAATCCCATATTTTCCAAGGGTTTGAAAAGCCCATGCCGATGGCTTGCCATTGCACGACATGCCGCAAACAGACCGGGCATTATGAGGTTTCTATTGACATTCCTCGGACGGCTCTCGGCGTGTTGGTAGAAGAGAATGTCAGATGGTATCATTCGTCGAAGACTGTGCGTCGAGGTTTTGTGGGACTTGCGGCTCGACCCTCTTTTGGGATCCGATCGACCGAGATTGGACCGCGGTCGCGATGGGTGCGTTCGATGGGCCAACGGGCACGTCTCTTGCGGCGCACATTTTGTTTCTGAGAAAGGCGACTACTACGAATTTGCAGATGATGTTCCTCAAAGCCCAGGCGTTCCGGCGCCTTCTATGAGTTGAACTTGGCGTAGTTAAGCACTTCGAAAGTCATGGCGTTATCTGGCCAATTGCGTACATCGAGATGCCGCCATTAAACTCAGTACGGCTGCTCCGCAGGAGAATGCCGCTGCGAGGCCAAACATATGTGGCCACGAAATGCTCGCCGCGACCCCGGCAAGAACGGCCCCCACCGCACCGACTCCATCCATAACCACAATGCGAGGCCGAGCGTTGTGCTTTCGCTTTCATCTGTATGATCAACCGCGGTCGCCAGCATCGTGGCACGGATGGCGTCCATCGACGCAATCCCGATCCCCATCAGTGAAATCATCACCCAGAATTTTGGTTCGAACAGGAGTGACGCAATTGCGATGCCTGCGAGCAAGTTACCAAGAAATAACACCGGTCGACGTCCCAACTTGTCCGAGATCCAACCCACCCATGGCTGAGCGAGCGCACCTGTGATGAGGAGCCCAGCGAAGATGATGCCAATGGTGTCAGGCCCTAAGTTATGTACAGTCGCGAGGTAGAGTGGAATCATGCTTAGCATCGCGATCAAGGCCATGTTGTAGAAGCACATCATAGCAACGATCCGCAAGCCATGGCCGCGACGCCACGCGTTCAACAGTGCGAACAAGTCGCGACGGCTTATCACCTTTCTTTCGACTATCGGAATGGCACGTGCCACCCAAAAGAAGCAGAATCCAGCGATTACCGTCGGAAGCACGGAGGCTATCAAAACGCCACGCCAATCAAAGTAAGCCAGCAGGAAACCGGCAGTTAGGGGTGCCAATACTTCGGCGAATGACCCACCGATCGCATGGATCCCCAAGGCCTGAGCGCGTCCAGTTTTGTTGTCGCGCGTCAGCACGCCAGTGGCAATTGGATGCCAGGCCGCATCGCCCATCCCCGCAAGCGCAAGAAGGATCGCCAGACCCCAAAAAAAACTGGCGCCATAGCTGCAAACACATAGCCAATTGCAACCCACCAGAAGGTTATCAAAAGCAGACGGCCGCGGTCCGAGACGTGATCTGCAAGAAGTCCTGCAGGGACATAAGCAAGTGCTCCGCCCAACGTGAACAAGGTGAACAAGAGCCCAACTTCGGTCGGCGAGAGATCCATAGCCAATCCCGCCGCAGGAACAATTAACCACAAAGCAGCGATCGGCCAGTCATTGGCAAGATGGCCCAGCGCGAACCACGTAAGGAGGCTGCTTCGTTTCATTCCAAGTCTATCTGTAGCGTGTGATTGAGGAGCGCGCGGCTCGTGCATGTTTCAAACACTAGATCAATAAAGTATGTCTGTCTCTAGAGATGAGGCCAACTTACATTGAGAATTCGTCAAGCTATGATCGTTGATCCCACAGCCTCATCTGTCGAGATCGTGAGACAAAATCGACCAAGGTATCTCGGTGAGACAATCAAGCCCGAAACGAGCGAAAGCTTTGATTGGCATGCGCACGACTTTGGACAACTGATCTCAGCAGTTTCAGGCTCGATGTATGTCGGGACGCCGGACCGCGTCCTATTGCTGAGCTCGGCTATGATTATCTGGATACCACCGGATATGGAACACTGGATGCGTTACGGTGCGAATGACGTCATGCAATATGTCGACGTGAGCCAGGAAGAGGCCTGCCATCTGGGCGCAGCCTCCAGGGTACTCGCCATGACGCCCTTGCTTAGCGCACTGTTCATTGCGACGATGCCCGAGAGCATGCGCCTGCGAGGCTGGAGTGCCCCCATTGAAGTGGTCCGCTTGGAAGGTTCATGTGAACCGGAATTCAGGAGGATCAGAGAATGGGAAGCAAACGTCCGAAGCCCGAGGAGATCGTCTCGAAGCTGCGCCAGGGCGAGGTGCTGCAGGGGCAAGGCATGTCGATTGCCGATGCGGTCCGGCAGGTCGGGGTTACGCAGCAAACCTACTACCGGTGGCGCAAGCTCTACGGGGGTATGGGCCGGGCACAGCTCAAGCGGTTGAAGGAGCTTGAGAA
>JBHJIZ010000103.1:0-11769 GCA_050043005.1 Paracoccaceae bacterium | reverse complement strand
GGTCGTCGCGGCCTTGCGCGCCAACAATGTTCAGGTCGCCTCGGGCGTTCTGAACCGCCAGCCGGTGCCCAACCAGTCGGCCTACGAGCTTGCCGTCGAGACGCAAGGCAGGCTGATCGACCCTGCGCAGTTTGAGAACATCGTCGTCAAGACCGACGAGGCAAGCGGCCAGGTCCGGGTCAGCGACATCGGCCGCGTCGAGCTTGGCGCGCAGGATTACTCAACCATCGGCTATCTCGATGACAAGACAGCGCTGCCGATCCTTATCTTCCAGCAACCCGGGTCGAACGCGCTGGACACCGCCGAGGCGGTGCTGAATGCGATGGACGAGATGTCCCAGGCCTACCCCGAAGGCGTCGCCTATGACGTGATCTACAATCCGACCGAATACATCGCGGAGTCGGTTCAGGCGGTCTACGCCACGCTGTGCGAAGCGGGGCTGCTGGTGGTCGTCGTGATCGTCGTCTTCCTGCAATCGCTACGGGCGTCGGTCATTCCCATTCTGGCGATCCCGGTCTCGCTGATCGGCACGTTCGCGGTGATGCTGTCCTTCGGGTTCTCCCTCAACAACCTCACGCTCTTCGGGCTGGTGCTGGCGATCGGCATCGTCGTCGATGACGCCATCGTCGTCGTCGAGAACATCGAGCGATATCTGCGCCAGGGCCGCAAGCCGCGCGAGGCCGCTCGCAAGACCATGGAAGAAATCTCGGGCGCCCTGATCGCGACCAGTCTGGTGATGATGGCGGTCTTCATCCCGGCAGCGTTCCTCGAGGGCAGCATCGGGCTGTTCTTCCGCCAGTTCGCACTGTCGATTGCCGTTGCGACCGCGATCTCGACCCTGGTGTCCCTGACCCTGTCGCCCGCGATGGGGGCCGCCCTCCTCAGCGAGGTCAACGGCGATGCGCCTCGCTCGGCCCTGGGACGTGCCTGGGCGCTTCTGACGATGCCGTTCCCCCTGTTCGGCAACTGGTTCAGCTGGTGCTTCGACCGCTTGTCCGGCGGCTATGCCGGGTTGGTGCGCCGCCTTCTGCGCGTGACGGTGCTGGTGCTCGTCGGCTATGGCGGATTGGTCTACCTGACCACTGAGCAGTTCCGGTCGGCCCCGACCGGGTTCATCCCCGAACAGAACCAGGGGTATCTGATCACCGTGGTGCAGCTTCCATCGGGTGCCTCACTCGACCGCACCGATCAGGTGGTGCGCGAGGCAACGCGGATCATCCTCGATCATCCCGGCACAGCACATACTGCGGGCTTTGCAGGCTTCGACGGTGCGACCTTCACCAACGCGTCGAACGGCGGCGCGATTTTCTTCACCTTCAAGGATTTCGACGAACTTGAACGCCTCGGGCTCACCCAGGATCAGATCCTGCAAGAGGTCCAGGGCGCGCTCTTCCAGATCAAGGACGCCTTTGTCTTCGTGATTGCACCGGCACCCGTCCGGGGTGTCGGGACCAGTGGCGGCTGGAAGCTCTATGTCCAGGACAGGCGTGGTCGCGGCCTCACGGCCCTCGAAGGCGCAGCGCAAGGACTGGCCGCCAGCGCCAATCAGTCCGGCCAGGTCGCGCGGGTCTTCACGCTCTTCAACACCGCGACGCCCAAGGTCTTCGCCGATATCGACCGCGTAAAGGCGGAACAGCTCGGCGTTACACCGGATCAGATCTTCGAGACGCTCGAGGTCTATCTCGGCTCGGCCTTCGTGAACGAGTTCAACTTCCTCGGGCGAACCTATCAGGTCACCGTCCAGGCGGATGGCGAGTTCCGCGACGACGTCCGCGATATCCAGAACCTGCGAACCCGAACCGAAAGCGGGGGCATGATGCCGCTGGGTTCTGTCGCGACATTCGAAAACGTCACCGGTCCCTACCGCGTCGCGCGCTACAACCTCTACCCCGCGGCAGCGGTTCAGGGCTCGACCCTGCCCGGCGTCTCAACCGGCGAGGCGATCGCCACGCTGGAGAGTTTGGCCGAAACACAGTTGCCAGGCGGCTTCAGCTATGAATGGACAGAGCTGGCCCTGCAGGAGAAGCGCGCCGGGAACACGGCGATCTACGTCTTCCTGATGGCCATCGCCTTTGTCTTCCTGGTGCTCGCGGCACAGTACGAAAGCTGGATCTTGCCGCTCTCGGTCATCCTGATCGTGCCGATGTGCCTGCTCTCGGCGATCTCCGGCGTGCTCTGGCGCGGCATGGACAACAACATCCTGACGCAGATCGGTCTGGTCGTGCTGGTCGGCCTCGCGGCCAAGAACGCGATTCTGATCGTCGAGTTCGCCAAACAGCTCGAGGATCAGGGCCGCACCCGGGTCGAGGCGGCGATCGAGGCCGCCAAACTGCGCCTGCGCCCGATCCTGATGACCTCGTTTGCATTCATCCTGGGTGTGGTGCCGCTGATGATCGCAACCGGTGCAGGGTCCGAGATGCGCCAGGCACTGGGTACAACCGTGTTCTTCGGAATGCTCGGCGTGACCGGGTTCGGCCTGCTCCTGACGCCGACCTTCTATGTGTTCTGCCGGTTCCTGGGCGACCTGCCGAAACGGTTCAGCAGCCGCGCGACCTCGTAATCGCGCGGCAATCCGGTCGACCGGCCAGCGAACTGGTTACGGCATCGGGATCGGCGTCGTCGCCTTCGGCACGTCATAGCCCTTGACCGTGCCCGGCCGCTCGGCGATCCGGACGTACCAGGACTTCAGCGCCGGGAATTCGTTCAGGTCGATCTCCTGCCACTCGAACCGGCTGATCCACGGCCAGCACGCCATGTCCGCGATGGTGTACTCGCCGGTGATGAAGTCGCGCCCGGTCAGGCGTTCGTTCAGCACCTTGTAAAGCCGCGCCGTCTCGCCCTGGTAGCGCTTCTCGGCATACTCGGACGTGCCCTTGTTGAACTTGACGAAATGGTGCGTCTGACCGGCCATCGGCCCCAGACCGCCCATCTGCCACATCAGCCACTCGATGCACTTCAGCCGGTCCGTGCCCTCGCCCAGGAACTTGCCGGTCTTCTCGGCCAGGTACAGCATGATGGCACCCGACTCCATCATCTTCACGCCCGTCTCCTGATCATGGATCGCCGGGATCTTGTTGTTCGGCGCGATGTCCAGGAAGTGCGGCTGGAACTGCTCGTCCTGTCCGATATTGATGCCGTGCGCCGTATAGGGGACGCCAAGTTCTTCCAGCAGGATCGAGACCTTGCGCCCGTTCGGCGTGGTCCAGGTGTAAAGGTCAATCATCCGTCATCTCCTTGGTGTCCGCGTCTTTATCCGCAATTGTGCGCGCCGGAGCGTCATCGCCAAGGCCGATCAGCACCACGCAGACCACAATCGCAGTGATGATGGCGATCGCGGCATAGATCACGGTGCGACCCGTCCCAGCGCTCCGCGGCGCCTCGACGACTGTCGGCACAACAGGCTCCGTGCCGATGCGTGCTTCGACGGCTGCATAGACCGCGTCGTCGACAGGTATCGGCGCGAGCAGTTCGTGCAGCGGTGCAAGCCGCGTCTCCCATCCCGCTTGCAACGCATCATCCGATGGCACGGCGTCCGATGGCTCAAAGCCCAACACTTGCGCAAGCGCTGCGATATCGGCATCCCGGTCGCTGCTTTGCGGCGTCATTCCGGTCGTTGAATGGATCTCCGCGTAGCATCGGCGCAGATCGGCATCCATCTGATCGGCCTCGATGCCCAGGCGCTCGGCCAACCGATCACGCGGCACCGGATCGAAATATCCGCTGACCATGGCTTCTCGGCAGATCTCGTGCATCTGCCCGAGCGCCTGAAGCAGAACCAGCAATTCGGTCGAGCCCGTTCCGGCCGACACCGGGTCCGTCATCTCGAAATGGGTCTCGTCGTCATGCGCCGGATCGCGGGTGCCTGTCCTGGCAGCGACCGCGTTCATCCGGCAGCGTGCAGCAAGCTCCAGATCCGGCGCATCCCAGTGCTCGGCTTGCCCGTCAACGCAATCCTGCCAGACATCAACAAAGGTCTGTTCGACCGCCTCGCGCGCCGATGGCGGATGTTCCGTCACTCTCAAGGCCAATGCCATCAACGCAGCCGAGCGATCCTGCCAGACCTGCTTCAAGGCCGCGCGATCACGCCCGCCCACGGCAATCAGAAGCGTCTTGAGTGCGTGCCGGTCCAACATGCGCGTCAGACGTGCTGCCCGCCGTTGATCTCGATCTCCGTGCCGGTCACGTATGAGCTTTCCGGCGTGCAGAGATAATAGATCGTCCGTGCGACTTCTTCGGGCTTCCCGAGCCTGCGCATCGGGATCTCGGCGACGAGCTTCTCCGTTCCGGGTGACAGGATCTCGGTCTCGATCTCACCCGGTGCGATGGCATTCACCCGCACGCCAAGCGGTCCGAAATCATTTGCCATCTCGCGCGTCAATGCGGCCAGAGCCGCCTTGGACGTCGAGTAAGCGGCCCCTGCAAACGGGTGCACGCGGGCACCAGCGATCGAGGTGACATTGACCACGGCACCCTGCGCCGCCTTCAGTTCTTCGATCAGACCGCGCGCCAGCACGACCGATGCGAAGAAGTTGACGTGAAAAACCTGCCCCCAGGTCCGCAGATCCGTTGTGATCGTGTTTAGCCGCTCGCCCTCGGGTCCCTTCGGCGAAATCCCGGCATTGTTCACCAACGCCTCCAGCCGACCACCGTCGAGACGGGAGCGGACTTCCTCCACCGCGTCGATGGTCGACTTCGGATCGGCCAGATCAAGCTGAATGTGATCCTCGGGCCCGGCTTCCCATGGGCAGTCTTCCGGAAACGGTTGGCGCGAGCACGTGATCACCCGCCAGCCAGCGGACGAGAACCGCTTGACCGTCGCGTGCCCGATACCCCGGCTGGCGCCTGTCAGCAGCAGGGTCTTGCGGTCATTGCCCGACGACATGCGCGCTCTCCGTTCTGGCACTGACAACAGCTACGACTTTGCCGCGGCGGGCGCAACACGCTTGCCGGTTTGTGATAGAAAGCATCTCAGATTGTCATCCAAGAGTGCATTGACAGGGCATCCCTCCTCCGCGAGGAGGGCGCCCGTGACGGGCAGAAGCCCGGCTTGAAAAGGATGTGTCGATGTCGAACCTGACGGCCGCCGGCCGCGCCGCAATCGCAGACCTTGCTCAACGCTACGGCCTGTCCCAGGACGCCGTCGAGCATATGGCCCGCGCCGTTGCCAATGGCGGCGGATCGATGGCGCAGTTCAACGTCCCCGAACTGGGCGGCTCTGGTCAATGGATGGCAGGCGGCATGACGATGGTCGGCGACATGTTCAACAGTGGTCTGCAGAACACGGTCTCGAACCTGTGCGGTGAGCTGTCGAATGCCATGGCCTCGGCACTGTTCTTCGAACAACCCAAGACCGCGTTTGCCAGCAGCGCCTGGCCGGACTGGCTTGGCCAGCCCGCGGCGACGGGCGGACAGAACCAGGCGCGCTACGCATACTTTCCGCAGGCACGGCGCCTTGCCTTCGATCACGGAGATGGTCGCCCGATCGTGTTGATGGATACCGGAGATCACCAGATCGGCGGGTTCAGCCAGCAGCAATCAGGCCCGGGCGATCCGTATTTCGGCATCTCGGTCTCCAGCCAGTTCGGACAGTTCGCCCTCTCGTCCTTTCCGCTGGCCAATGATGCCGGTGCGCCCCCTGTCCCGGAACCGACACCCGAGCCGCTGGTGTCCGAGGCGCCACCTCCGATGGCACCGTTCCCGCCTGTTGCGGAGGCGTCGCAAGATCAAAACACGACGGACGACATCCTCGGAACAATCGAACGGCTTGCGAAGCTGCGCGATGCGGGTGCTCTTTCGGAGGATGAATTCTCGGCAAAGAAGGCAGAATTGCTCGCGCGCCTTTGATCAAGGGATTGTCTTGCGCATTTAGCGGCTTGTTGCACACGCATGGCATCGAGAACTCGCCAAGACAAAGTGCCTTCATGGTCTAAAACGGGCACCGCGCAGTTATGCTCAGCCAGTCGCCTGTTGCCGGGTGGCGCAGATCCAGCCGTTCGGCATGGAGTTGCAGTCGGTCGGCAGCCTCATAGATCGCGTCAGGTGCGTAGAACGGGTCGCCCAGGATCGGATGCCCGATCTCCTTCAGGTGGACACGAAGCTGATGGCTGCGCCCGGTCTCCGGCGTCAGCTCAAGTCTCGTCGCGTCGTCCTCGCGCTCCAGCACGCGCCATCGGGTCAGCGACGGTTTGCCAGTCTCGAAGCAGACCTTCTGCATGGGGCGGCGTGGCCAGTCCGCGATCAACGGCAGATCTATCGTACCCGTTTCTTCGACGACACGCCCGGCCACCCGGGCAACATATGTCTTCTGCACGACCCGGCGTTCGAATTGCAGGTTGATATGTCTCTGCGCGGCCGGATCGAGCGCGAAAATCATGACACCCGAGGTTTCGAGATCCAGGCGGTGGATCAGCAGAGCCGAAGGGAAATCGGCGCGAACCCGGTCCTCGAGGCAATCCCGGTGGGTCGCGGGCTTGCCTGGGACACTCAACAGCCCGGACGGCTTGTCGACCAGCATCAGATCGTCGTCGCGATGCAAAACCACCAAGGGCCCGGTAGGCGGCCGATAGTCGGTCATCATCCGCGGAGGAGGCCGCCATTCGATGCCGTCTGCTGGGTGCGACTTGACCACGGATCAGCCCGCCATATCCGGTTAATGTAGAATTACGTGACTTTCTTCACGTGCGAAATCACGCGACGAGCCGGCTTGTGCAAGCCTTGAGAACAACGCTCACGGATTGAGCCGCTGCACCGTCCACGCATCCGCATCGGGCTTCAACCGGGTCCACCGAAACCGATCATGCAGCCGGTTCGCGCCGTCGGCCCAGAACTCGATTTCGACCGGGCGCACCCGGAACCCGCCCCAATGCGCCGGGCGTGGCGGCTTCATCGGGTACTTGGCCGCCAGCTTCGCAACCTCGGCCATCAGTGTGCGCCGGTTCGCCAGCGGGCGCGACTGTTTCGACGCGATGGCGCCTAGGCGGCTCGGGTAGCTGCGGCTGTTGTAGTAGTCGTCAGCCTGCTTCCCGCCGACCCGCTCGACAATTCCGCGGATCCGGATCTGACGGCGCAGCGATTTCCAGTGGAACACCAATGCAGCCTTCGCATTGGTGTCGAGTTCCTGCCCCTTGGCGCTGTCGTAGTTCGTGTAGAACACGAAACCGCCCTTCTTCAGGCTCGGCTCCACCTCCTTCAACAACACCATGCGGACGTTTGGCAGGCCGTTTTTATCCACTGTTGACAAGGCCATAGCGTTGGGATCGTTCGGCTCGCTCTCCTCGGCCTCGGCCAGCCAGGCCTTGGCCAGTACAAAAGGATCCTCGCCCGCGAATATGCCGCTGCGCCGTCCGGTTTCAGTGATTGTCGGCATCTTGTTACCTCGACTCATCCGTGCCGTTCTGCTTGCTTGGCCTTGTAGATTAGCCTAAATCGCCGCGAAACAAGCAAGTGCGACAGTCAGGAGAACAGCCATGACGACGCCGCTGATGGCAGGCAAACGCGGATTGATCATGGGTGTCGCGAACGACAAGTCGATCGCCTGGGGGATCGCGCAGGCTTGCAGCGAACAAGGCGCGGACCTGGCTTTCACCTATCAGGGCGATGCGCTGAAGAAGCGGGTCGACCCGCTCGCGGCCTCGGTCGGGTCCCAGATCGTGCTGCCCTGCGACGTGACCGACACCGCCTCGATGGATGCGGTATTCTCCGAACTCCAAGCCAAGTGGGGACGGCTGGATTTCCTCGTCCACGCAATCGCTTACGCCGACAAGACCGAGCTGAAAGGCCGCTATGTCGACACATCGGCCGAGAACTTCGCGATGTCGATGAACATCTCGTGCTACTCGTTTACAGCTCTGGCCCAGCGCGCCGAGACGATGATGACCGAAGGCGGCTCGATGCTGACGCTAACCTATTACGGTGCCGAGAAGGTCATGCCACATTACAACGTGATGGGCGTCGCCAAAGCGGCGCGCGAAACCTCGGTCCGGTACATGGCGATGGACCTCGGCCCAAAGAACATTCGGGTCAATTCACTGTCTGCAGGGCCGATCAAGACCCTGGCGGCGTCGGGCATCGGCGACTTCCGGTACATTCTGAAATGGAACGAGTTGAACTCACCACTTCGCCGTAATGTGACCCAGCAGGATGTCGGGAAGGCAGGGCTTTACCTGCTCTCGGACCTCTCGTCGGGCGTGACAGGTGAGTGCCACCATGTGGATTGCGGCTATCACGTTGTCGGCATGAAGGCAGAGGACGCACCGGACATCGACGTGAGCCGTGGCTGACCCTTGGATCATCAGCGGGCCTCAAAAAGCCTAGATTTGGACGCAACCCCAACACCTTAGCTTACAATCCACCAGGTGACGTGAATTATTTCCAGAGCGCGTGTGCACATACGCAGTACCGAAAGGATAATGCCATGAAGAAGACGCTTTTTTACAAGTTTGCAGCCCTGTGCGTTTTGACATCAGCGGCCGCATGCACGTCGACCACCCGCGACCAGGGGATCGACAGTCACGAATTGACCAGTCTTTCGGCGTCGGTTTGGGTCGATCCCGACGGATGCAAGCATTGGGTCGTGGATGACATCATCGAAGGTTACATGAGCCCGGTGCTGAACCTCGACGGCACGCCGGACTGCTTGTGAGGAACCCGGCTATGACGCGCCTCGCACATGCAGTCTTTCTGGCCGCCGCCGTCGCCTCGGGTCCCGCTCTGGCCCAGACGCTGACCGGTGATCTCGACAATCTCGATCCGATGATCTGGATAGACCCCAACGGCTGCCATCACTGGATGATGGATGACGGGGTCGAAGGCTACCTGACGCCGCGCCTGAACCGCGACGGCACGCCCAGATGTCCCGGTGTAACCCCGGCTACGTATCCCAATGCACAGAACACCACGCAGAGGTTCGAGCAGGAAGCCACGCTCTGGACCGACCGGTTAGGCTGCCAGCATTGGATCTCTGACCACGGTAGTGCCGGTTTCTTGAGTGCCCGCCTGGACCGGCAGGGACGGCCCGTTTGCCCTGGCAAGCAGCCGCAGTCGGTTTCGCTGGGTGCCGATGCCCTCTTCGATACGAACAAATCCGACCTGCGGCCCGAAGCGGTGGCAGAACTGAATGAATTCGGAACGATGGCGCAGCGCTTGGGCAAAACGCGCGTGCGGATCGAAGGACACACCGACGGTCGGGGATCGGATGCCTATAATCAGGCGCTGTCCGAGCGCCGGGCAACCTCGGTCGCGGCGTATCTGTCGCAGAATTTCGGCATCGACTCCGAAACCAAAGGGTTCGGGGAGACCTCTCCGGTCGCGAGCAACGACACCGAAGCCGGGCGCCAGGCCAATCGACGCGTGGATATCACGATCCTGAACTAACCCATCCGGGCGCGGCATGGTCCGGGTCTCCGCCGAATGACGGAGCCCGGACTGCACCGGGTTGGCGACATTTTACCTCGCCGCTGAAACCGGGGTCGCTTGACAGGCCATGCCCTGCGCGCAAGCGTGCGCGGCATGGACAAGACGACCTCCAACCAATCCACAGGTGCAGAGGCCATGGTCCGCCTGCTGGCTGACCACGGTGTTCGGCACATCTTCGGGCTGTGCGGTGACACTTCGCTGCCGTTCTATGACGCTCTCGCACGGCTCGACCACCCGATGCAGCACATCCTGACGCGGGATGAGCGGCACGCGGCCTACATGGCGGATGCCTATGCGCGGCTGACCGGCAAGGTGGGGAGCTGCGAGGGGCCTTCGGGCGGCGGTGCGACCTATATTGCGCCTGGTCTGGTCGAGGCCAATGAAAGCTCTGTACCGATCCTGGCGATCACCACGGATGTCGCAACGACATCAGCCGGTCGGTTCCCTTTGACCGAGCTTGACCAGAAGGCCTTGTTCGCACCGTTGACCAAGTGGAATGCCGTTCTCGATCAACCGGGAGCACTGCCGCGCGTCGTTCGTCGGGCCTTTCGCGAGATGACGACCGGGCGTCCTGGGTCGGCTCATCTGGCGCTCCCCTTCGACACCCAGAAAGCCCCGGTGCCCGAGGATGAGATCTGGGCGGATGAACGGTACGGCCAGTTTCCGGCGCAGCGCAACGAGGTCGGCTTGGACGATGCCCAGATCGCCGAGTTCGTCGCGACGCTGCTGAATGCGTCCAATGCCGTGGTCGTCTGCGGCGGGGGCGTCGTGCTGTCCGGTGCGGAAGCAGAGCTGCAACGCCTGGCCGAAAGCCTGAACCTACCGGTTGCAACGACCGTGAGTGGCCAGGGTGCAATTGCCGAGACGCATGCCAATGCCGTAGGTGTCGTCGGCTCGAACGGTGGCCGGGCAGGAACACGGGCGGTCGTCGACGGTGCGGACGTCGCTCTGTTCGTTGGCTGCCGGGCCGGGTCTGTCACAACCGAGCGGTGGCGCTCTCCTGCCCCTGGCGTAGACATCCTGCACATGGACTGCGATCCGGCCGTGATCGGGGCGAGCTACCCGACCCGAGCGGCGTGGATCGGCGATGCGAAAACGTGTCTCGAAGGCTTGAACGAGATCCTGCGCGAAGTCGACGAGATGCCGAACTTCAACGGTGCTGAACGCGCCGCCGAAGCACGACGCCTGAAAGAAGTCGACTTCCGACCGCTTGCTGACAGCGTCAAGCGTCCGATCAAGCCAGAGCGCGTGATCGACTCGCTGAACCGCCTTCTCCCGCCCGAGGCAGTCGTCTGCGCCGATCCCGGAACACCATGTCCATACTTCTCGGCCTATTGGACGATCCAGCAACCAGGTCGGCATTTCATCTCGAACCGCGCCAATGGCGCCTTGGGATATGCTCTGGGAGCCTCCATCGGAGCCGCGATCGCACGGCCAGATGCGAAGATCGTTTGTGCGACCGGGGACGGAAGTTTCGGCATGTGCGTGGGCGAGTTCGAGACGATCACGCGTTACAAGTTACCGATCACCACGATCGTGTTCTCGAACAGCGTGTTCGGTTGGATCAAGGCGGGTCAGAAATCGGGCTTCGGCGAAAGGTACTTTTCGGTCGATTTCAACCGCACCGACCATGCCGCGGTCGCTGCGGCGTACGGCGTGAAAAGCTGGCGTGTAGACGATCCGGCTGAACTGGACGGTGTTCTCAAGCAAGCAATCGCGCATGACGGTCCAACTTTGGTCGACGTGATCGCGCAACCATTGCAGGACGCGGCTGCGCCCGTCAGCGAGTGGGTCGCATGAGCTATCCTATCGTCCAGACGCCTCTGCGCACTGTCGCACTGTGCATCATGATCTATGTCGGCGCGCGCATGGTCACGAATCTGGTCACCGGACGCCCTATTCGGTTTGGCCTGATCGCTGTAACAGGACTGGGCATCGCGCTTGCAATCGTGTCGGGGGTGGTCGAATGAGCTTACGGATCGGTGTGATCGGCGCTGGAATCGTCGGAGTCTCGACGGCTGAGTGGCTTCGCCGCGATGGTCACGATGTCACGCTGATCGACCGCAACAACCCCGGGGAGCCGGCCCAGACATCCTATGGGAATGCAGGCATTCTCGCTGCAAGCTCTATCATCCCGGTTCCGGTTCCGGGTTTGCTGGCCAAGGTTCCGACGCTGCTGCTGGACCCGCTGGGTCCACTGCATCTGAGATGGAGCTATCTGCCGAAACTGCTGCCATGGCTTGTCCCGTTTCTACGACGTGCGCCGCGAGCGGATGTCGAGGCGACCGCACGCGCCCTGGCGACACTCGTCACCGATACGGTCGAGCAACACAAAGCGCTGGCAGCAGGCACCCC
>JBHJIZ010000102.1:0-11996 GCA_050043005.1 Paracoccaceae bacterium | reverse complement strand
GCGACCAGCATGACGATCGGTGTCAAAGCCATGGTCACCGTTACGATCGCCGTCAGAAGGTTCGACTCTCGCTGCGTGATCAGGCCAACGCCCATGGCGACCGTGAACAAAACGAAGCCGAACTCTCCGCCCTGACTAAGCACGCCAGAGATCCTCATCGCATCGCCATTCGATGATCCGAAAGATCGACACAGCCCGAACAAGAGCGAAAACTTCAGCGCAACGAGGCCTAGAGCACCCAGAACGACGATGACCCAATTCTCGGCCACCGCCTGAAGCGACACGGTCGCCCCGATCGCAATGAACAAAAGCCCGAGCAAAAGGCCACGGAATGGCTCGATATCGGACTCCAGTTGATGTCGAAACTCGCTTTCCGCCAGCAGGACACCCGCCAGGAAAGCACCCATCGCCATAGACAGACCAGCGACCTGCATCAATATTGCTGATCCGATCACAACCAGCAAAGCCGCTGCCGTGAAGATCTCGTCCGATTTCGTCGCTGCCAGAATGTGGAAGAGCGGTCGCAGCAAATAGTGTCCGACAACGATAAGGCCGCAAATCGCGCCGACGCCGATCGCGATCTGGGACAGCGTGAAGCTCTCGCCTCCGCCGCCCCAAGGGGACAGCAGTGACACCATCGCGAGCAACGGCACGATCGCGAGATCTTGGAACAGCAGGATCGAGAACGCCCGGTCACCCCATGGTGTCGTCAGATCTCCCCGTTCTCGCAAAATCTGGATCGCAAATGCCGTCGACGACAGCGCAAGTGCACCGCCGATCGCGATGGCTGAGTTTGTCTGGAATGGTCCGAGGCCACCCAGCAACAGCGCCAGAACCAGCATCGTGATCGCCACTTGCAGCAGGCCAAGACCGAAGATTTCGGTGCGCAATCGCCAGAGGCGGGCAGGTTGCAACTCCAAACCGATCACGAACAATAAAAGCACGACACCGAACTCGGCGAAACTCAGCGCCGACTGAGCTTCCTCGATCAGCCCAACGCCGGACGGACCGATGATCGCGCCAGCGACAAGATATCCGACGACCGATCCAAGCTTGAGCCGCTTGAAAACCGGCACAGCAATAACGGCCGCTGCCAGATAGGTCGCCGCGTCCACCAGTAGGGGATCGATGCCGGAACTTACGGCCATGAACCTCGCCGTGTTGAGTCAGCCGCATGGTGCAGTGCAGTGGCGAGAGGTTCAACCCATGGTTTCGGATTGTCATGATTTAGTTTGGCCGACCATTGACGTTGGTCCAGCTTGCGTCGTGATTGACCGTGTGAGGCTATTCCCTATAGAGGGCGCATCCATTCCCCGGAGGCCGTCATGGCGCGTATCCTGATCACATCGGCTCTGCCGTACATCAATGGTGTCAAACACCTGGGCAATCTGGTCGGAAGCCAGCTGCCAGCCGATGCGTTCGCCCGATACATGCGCCTGCGCGGGCACGAGGTCCTGCTGATCTGTGCAACAGATGAACATGGCACTCCGGCAGAACTAGCGGCCACCAAGGCGGGCGAGCCTGTTGCCGATTACTGCACGCGATTGTGGCAGGTGCAGAAGGACCTGGCGGACGGCTTCAAGTTATCTTTTGACTTCTTTGGCCGCTCGTCATCCGCTCGCAATCACGCGCTGACGCAACATATGGCAGGTCGCCTGTTCGATGCTGGACTGATCGAGGAAATCACCGAGCAACAGGTATATTCCCACGCGGACGGCCGGTTCCTGCCAGATCGCTACATCGAGGGCACGTGCCCGAACTGCGGATATGACCGTGCCCGCGGCGATCAATGCGAGAATTGCACCAAGCAACTCGACCCGACCGATCTGATCAATCCGCGGTCTACGATTTCCGGATCGACCGATCTGGAGCCGCGCGCGACAAAGCACCTCTACCTGCGCCAGTCGGCGATGCGCGAGCGGTTGGATGCTTGGATCAACACTAAAACTGATTGGCCCGTTCTCTCGACTTCGATCGCGAAGAAATGGCTCCATGACGGCGACGGGCTGCAGGACAGGGGCATCACCCGTGACCTGGACTGGGGCATTCCCGTCAAACGCGGTGCTGAGGACTGGCCGGGTATGGAGGGCAAGGTCTTCTATGTCTGGTTCGACGCTCCCATCGAATACATTGCAGCAACTGCTGAATGGGCGGACGCGACCGGTCAAGATGAGGCGGCGTGGCAACGCTGGTGGCGCGAGGATCTGGGCGCATCGGACGTCCGCTATGTCCAGGTGATGGGCAAGGACAACGTACCGTTCCACACGCTGTCGTTCCCGACGACGCTGATGGGTGCGAACCATGACGGCGCCGAACCGTGGAAGCTGGTGGACTTCATCAAGGGCTTTGACTGGCTGAACTACGAGGGCGGAAAGTTCTCGACCAGCCAGGGTCGTGGCGTCTTCATGGATCAGGCTTTGGACATCATGCCGTCAGACTACTGGCGCTGGTGGCTTCTGTCGAATGCGCCGGAGGGTTCGGACAGCGACTTCACGTGGGAGCGGTTCCAGACAGGCGTGAACAAGGACCTCGCGGATGTGCTCGGAAACTTCGTCAGCCGCGTGACCAAATTCTGCCGGTCGAAATTCGGAGAGCAGGTCCCGGAGGGTACGTATGGCGAGGCCGAAGAGGCGCTGATCAAAGATCTGACGAACCGTGTCGCAACCTACGCACAGCGTTGGGAAGACTTCGAGGTCCGCAAGGCAGCCGCGGAGTTGCGTGCGATCTGGGTGGCAGGAAATGAGTACCTGCAGGCGCAAGAGCCCTGGGCGGTCTTCAAGACCGACCCGGCGCGCGCCGGTGGTATCATCCGCTGCGCTCTGAACCTAACCCGTCTATATGCAGTGCTGTCCCAACCCTTCATCCCGGACGCGTCCGCGGCGATGCTCAAGGCTTTGAATTTACCGCCGGACACGGCCTGGCCGGATGATGTTGCTTTCGCCATGGAGGCGCTTGAACCAGGGCATGCCTTCACGGTCCCGGACAACATGTTCAACAAGATCACTGACGACGCGCGCGAGGACATGTCAGCACGGTTTGCCGGGGCGTGATGGTCCGTTTCCTGTTGCTTTCGGCGGCGACGTTCGTCGCCGGATGCATCAAACCGCTCCCAGACCACCCCGCGCTGGCGAAGGTTGACGGACAGCCGTTGATCATCGCACACAATGGCGGCGACGGGCTGCGTCCCGCCAATACGATGGAGGCGTTCAGAGCGGCGTTGAACGCCGGCGCGAACGTACTGGAGTTCGATGTTCATGCATCGCGTGACGGGGTCCTTGTCGCCATCCATGACGAAACGCTCGATCGGACGACAGAAGCCTCTGACCTCGTCAAGGACCGTACATTCGAGGAGCTTGAAACGCTCGACGCTGGTTACAACTGGCCAACCTTGCGCGAACCGCATCATCCGATTGGTCATCCCTGGCGTGACCAGGGTTTGAAGATCCCGGCGGTCGACGAGGTCTTGCGCACCTTTCTGGACGCCCGGTTTGCAATTGAAATCAAACAGACCGACCCACAGGTGACAGCGCAGCTTTGCGAGCTTCTGCGCAAGAACAATGCAGAGCTCCGTAGCATCATTAGCGCTTTCGATCTGATTACACTGGATGATTTCCGCAGCCGCTGTCCGGAGGTTGCGACATCAACTTCCCGGTCCGAGGACACGCGGACATTCGGGCTCAACTTGAATGAACTCGCCGGGGTAACAGCATTTCCCTATCACGCCGTAAAGGTTCCGGAGCAGGCTCAAGGATTGCCAATTGTCATGCCGTCCCTGCTGGCAAGCGCAAGAGCGCGCAATATCGATGTGCACGTCGGACCCGTAAATGAACCCGACGACATGCGTCGGCTGATCGATCTGGGCGTGGATGGCATCATCACGGACTACCCGGACCGGATGGCCAAGATTTTGACGACAGAGCCCGAGGTATCTTCCCTGTCAGCACCGCGCACAGAATAGACAAGGATTGGGACCGGACCGACGGGACTTTTTATTCTTGGAAGTCGGCATGCGGTGAGACTTTTGTCACAGTCGCGGCGTGGCGAATCCCACAAGTTCACCCCAGCGAAATGACGGGTTTGGGGTCCGCCAATGACTGACTATCTCTTCGAGACATCCTTGCTCGTCCATGCTGCGACGCTGACCTATGTGCTGGGTTTCGCGTTCCGCAATCAGATCATCCTGCGCCTGCTCGTGCTGGTCGGAACGGCGTTTTACATCCTCTATTACTACTTCCATACGACGACCCCGCTGTGGGACGCGATCTTCGGCTCTGTTCTGATCGGAATCGCTACGGCGTATGGTTTGATCATGCTGATCTACAGCCGGGTTCCGCTGGGCTTCTCGAATACCGAACGCGAGATCTACGAAAAGTTTGATGCACTCGAACCCGGGCAGTTCCGCCAGTTAATGCGAGCAGGAGATATGGTCTTCTCGTCCGAACCTCTCGTGATGTCCCGGCAGAACGAACAGGCGGATTTTCTGTACTTTGTCTTAAACGGACGGATCGAAATCGACAAATCCGGGGCGTTCTTCAGCGTGCCAGATCATACATTTGTCGGGGAGATCGGTTTTGTGCTCGATCAGGCTGCATCGGCAACGGCGTATCTGCCGGCAGGGGGCAGCTATATCCGCTGGGACCGGGAAACTCTCCAGAACATACTCAAGCGCCAACCGCGCTTGCGCCAGGCTTTCAATGCGCTCGTGACGAAGGACATCGCCGCGAAAGTCTCGAAAAGCGTGCAAGTTCTGCCGATCGATATCGTGTGCCATTCGACCGATGTAATTGGTCCCATGCCGCCGGGCACACTCGCCGCCTGAATTCGTTTCCTGGTTGGACTGGCGCTAAGTCGCTCTTATATCGGGCAGATGTCACATGCGACCCTGACGGCAGAGATCGAGGACTGGTTGCTCAGCAAGGCGCTGATCGACCCGGATGTCCGGATCCTGTTCGACAAACTTTGCCAACGGCTTCGCGCGGTCGGCATCCCGCTTGAGCGGACCGCACTCAGCTGGCCCGTGCTCCATCCCCTGTTCCGGGCCGAGCAGGTATTCTGGTATCCTGAGAGAGGCGCCGAGTTGGAGCAATACTACCACTCCACAGCGGGCAATGAGCACTGGCTGAAGAGCCCGTTCTACCACGCGCAGACGAACAACCTCGAGACGATGCGTCGGGCACTTGTCGGCGACAACGCCATGCTGGACTTCGATGTCCTGCACTCGTTCGTCGAACAGGAGTACACGGATTACCTCCTGACACGAACCAACTTCAAGATTGCCGAAGTCGAACATTTCTCTGGTGGCGCCACTGGCATGATGACCAGTTGGCTAACCAAGCGCGAAGGTGGGTTCACCGACGACGACCTCGCCGCGCTGAAGCACATTCAAAAGATCCTGGCGATTGCCGTTCATGCCGCGATCCAGAAGCGTGTGATGGCGAACCTGGCAAATGCCTATCTCGGACCAACTGCCGCCTGGAAGGTTCTGGCGGGAGAAATCAAACGCGGAGACGGCGACCGCATTCCCGCTGTTGTCTGGTATTCAGATTTGCGCGGTTCGACGCGGCTTTCGGATACGATGGACGGCGACAGCTATCTGGCGCTGCTCAACCGCTACTTCGAGTGCACCGCCGGCCCCGTGATCGAACATGGTGGAGAAATCCTGAACTTCATCGGTGACGGCGTGCTCGCGATCTTCCCGATCAAAGAAAGTTGCCCAATGGACGCTGCAGCGAATGCGGAGGCGGCTGTCCGTGATGCGATGCGCCTGCGCGAAGAGGCCATTGCCTCGGGCACACCGGACAACGCACCGCTCGATTTTGGAATCGCATTAGCCATCGGCGACGTGATGTACGGAAACATTGGCGTGCCTGCACGGCTGGCGTTTTCCGGGATCGGAAAGATCGTCAACACCGTTCAACGTGTCGAAGTCGCCACCAAGACAATCGGCATCCCTGTGCTCGCGCTCAAGGAGTTTGCCGATGTGGCGCCCGGAGACTGGCAAGACTGCGGATGTGTCGATATCTCGGATCTCGACCGCCAGTTGGATGTCTTCACGCTGCCAGATGTGGTGAAGAACGTGAGCTTGCCAAGCGTATTGACGGTCGAACCTGCGGAGTAATCAGGGCGTCCGATACGAGAAAGCGTCCGGGATTAACGGCAGCTTGCATCGCTTGCCAGAGGGTGAACGCTCTCGCGGCGGAGGTGACCTGAGTGACGGATTGCAAATTTGATCAGTGCGACTGAGACTTCGGTCGCCGGTGCGGTTGCTCCGCACTGTCGATGATCGTTCACAGGATGCCGACCATGACCGCTTTGCGACTTGGAGCAATCCGTTGGTTCGCCAGCTCAGGGACAATGCTTACACCGATGCAACGCGTCGTTAGCATGTGCCTCGCAACGGCAATCGTCGTTGGGGCAGTCACGCCGACCGCTTCGCAAACCAACGGCGCCGCAACGCCAATTGATGTCGGGAGCTATCGCGCACCTTCCGAAGGTGGTGTCCGGCGCTGGCAGGTCACACCGGTTGACGGGACGGAACTGCTCAGATCAGCATCGCAGAGCGCAATAGCGGTGTCCAAACTCTCGACAGGAGATGTCCTGTCAAACATGGGCTGTGCCCAGGTATCCGGTCGGATCTGGTGTGACGTGCGACCATTCCGCGGCGGCGCGCGCGGTGTCGTGCCTTTCGAGCACCTTCGCCCAGCGATCGGACCAGACGGCGTCGTGCCCATTGGTATCGATCACAGCAAGAAACGTGCGCGCAAACGCGATTTCGATGCGACGGGCACTATCCGCTGTGCCCAAGAGGCTGGCCAATCACTTGGAGGGTGCAAAGCCGGAGTGGCGCGCGGCTCCGGCGGCGATGCGACAATTGCCGTAACCTTCCCAAACGGCTTCGTGCGCCAGCTTTACTTCGAGCACGGAGAGTTCATATCGGCCAGTGCGACCATGTCCGGTGTCGGACGTGATACGGATTGGGAACTGAGGGAGGAAACCCACCTGATCCGCGTCGACGATCAACGGTTCGAGTTACCCGATGTCCTGGTCTTTGGCGAATAGCTTGGTGGCTGCGCCAACCTGCGGCGCAGCCGTGGTCTGATAGATTACGGCGTCAGCTTGTGGATTTGGCCTTCGTCCACTGCGGTATACAGGCTGCCATCCGGCCCCATCACTACCGAGCGGAACCGGGCAGGCTCGATCGGCAGGGCCATCGTCGTGACCGCATCCAGATCAGTCCCTGCCTCGTTCAGCGGCAGAACCTCGATCCGTGCACCCGCTGGCGTTCCGCCAAAGCCGATGCCCATGATGCCGACGACCATCGAGCCGTTCCAGTCACCCCAGGCGTCGCCTTCCAGCAACGCCGCCGCCGACGTGCCCTGCGACCAGCCGTTGTTGTTCCAGATAGGCGGCATCGCAGCCGGATACGTCTCGAAGTCCGTCATCGGCATGTAGGCTGCCCGCTGATAGCGGTTCAGACCGACCATCTGGTTCGGCGTGTAGCCGCAATAGTTGTCCGGGCAAGCGCCACGTCCGGCCATATTCGGGCGCGGATCCCAACCGGCATTGCCGCCATTCTTCAACACCGTGACTTCGTCCGAATGCCAGGGGCCATGTTCGGCAGTGATCGGCGTACCGGTGCCCGGATGGAAGGCAATGCCCTGAACGTTACGGTGCCCGTAGGTGTAGGTCCGCTTGTCGAACCCGACCGGCGGCTGATTTCCGGCTGCAGGCGTTCCGTCCGTATCGATGCGCAGGACCTTGCTGCCCATCATCGTCGGGCTCTGCGGAACAACGCCGTTATGCGTATCGCCCGTGGTCAGGTACAGGTACCCGTCCGCCGAATTGAACCTGACGCGCCCGCCATTGTGCGCACCCGGTCCGCCAAATGGGTGATTGGACGCCGCCATCTTGTAGGGCACGTCATCAACGATATCAGTGCGGTCCGAGACGTTCGAGAAGTCATCGCTCACCACCATCCTCATCAGGCGGTTGGTATGCGGTGTTGACATGTTTGATGTCGAATAAACATAGATCCGGCGATTACTATCGAAATCCGGGTCAACCGCGACGCCCATCATCCCGGCTTGGCCCTCACAGAACAGATCATCAGCGCTCGAGGCATAACCCTCGGACCCGCCCATGCCAAGCAGCGCCTTCGTCTCGCCTCCCGGCATCATCACGGACAGGCCCTTGCATTTTTCGGTGTAGAACATCGTTCCATCGGCCAGGAACGCCATATCCCAAGGGTTTTCGAGATCATCCAGAACAAGCGTGTGCTTCAGGCTTGTTGTGTTCTGCGCCATCACCGGTGCGGCGCAGATCACGGACCCGAGCAGCAAAGGCAGAAGCCCCCTGATTTTGCGACTGATCATGCAGTCCTCCCATGTTGTTTATTGTTTCATTCTTTTGGGGCCTTTGTGCGAATTGCACAGGCACCGGCGTCACTCTGTCAGCGCAGGACGGATTTGCAACCCCGACAGGGTGAAATCACAATGGCGCTCACCCCAGAATTGCAGGCGCGCCAACGTTGTTGTGGGCGTGCTTGGCTCACCCGTCGTAAGAGCCCAGCGCAGGCTATAGTCTCTCTCGGAAAGTTGAGGGCGGTTGCAGGCTTACTTGGACTTGCTTGCAATGAAACTTACGACATTTGCGATGTCATCGTCGGAAAGTTTCTTTGCCCTGGGCGCCATTAACGGCGTGTTTGGTCCGAACTTTTCGCCAGCGCGGTATCGTTCCAGGCGATCGATCAGATACTCGACGGGCTGACCGGTCAGTCTGGGGTAACTCGCCAGACCCTTGGCGGTCGGACCATGGCAACTGCGGCATTCCTTTTTATACAGCTTCGCGCCTTCATCAGCGTTCTGGGCGAACGCCGGTACACTGACCGTAAGTAGCAAAACCACGGCGATTGACTTAGCTGTCTTCATGGTTCTGCTCCGTCTCGAGTATGGTTCTATTCGCGCAATCCCGCTCAAGCGTCGCTGGTCAGATCGACAAGATCAACCCTTGTCCAGTCCTAGCCATCGGGTTGCCTCTGATCTGCTCCTTGCCCACTGCTCGCAATACTCTGCGGCGTAGTCATCGAAACGCTTGGGCACTTCAAATTACAGGCGTGACGGCGTGCCATCGGAAGCGCCGGCACGGTGCGACGCTGGACAAATTAGTAGCCGTGTAGAAAGGGTCGACACCGCCCCATAAACATAGCGGTCAGTATTCGATCCGCGGCCGCGTCCTCAACGCGCCGACCTCAACGCCTAGGCGACCGTTTCTTGTCGGTCCGGCCCACATACGTTCAAACATCTCTCGAGAAAAGGCGCGACAGGCGCGAAGATTACTTCTTTTCGAGATAACCATTTGGATTGAACGAAACGTTCACCCCAAAGAAGTCATTGTAGTGGCTGGAGATTTCAAAGCTATCCGGATGTTCTTGGAGAAAGGTATGCACCGCTCTATTCGGCCCACCATCGTACCGCCAATTTGCCCCTTGGTCTTCGATGACACCATCTTCGACTATTAGCATTTCACCTGTGTTCATCCGATCCCGGAAGTAGTCTAGAACCGAGTATGTCACGCCGAAGGTATGCGCTGAATCCTCGATAACCAACCACGGTCGAGCAGCAGTTTTTAACCTCTCGTGAAGATCACTGCTCTCCAAATCAATTGCGTCAGCCTGGATGAACTCGATCGGGCTTTCTTCCTGCGCACGCTCATTAATCTCTCGAAAATCGACAGTGATGATATCCGTAGCCAGGCCGTAATTCCGCGTAATATCGTAGTAAAACTGCGCCGCACCACCTTTGAAAGAGCCAATTTCAATGAGCGTCGCGGGACGCTTATCCCAAATCAACAGCATATACACTGCCAAGTCTATTGGACTCTTGAGACAACTCAAACCCTTATAGGTATATTGCATTACACCACTATGATAGTCTTTAAGAAAATCGCGACTGAAACCTGTCCGAAAGCTTCTTGGCTGCGGAGGAGTCGTAGCAAAATCTCCGGGCTTTCGTGCGATGTTCTGCTCGTTCGGACGAACATCCGGATTGCTACGGTGTTTGTCGTCTTCCTCAACGGTTTGACGTGGCATTGCGGGCTCCGCTCGATAGGGTAGCGGACAGGCTTACATGGTCCACAACGGGTTGAACAGGAGCTTCCTGATGAAAGTCCACTGGCATGTTGGGCCACACAAACCGGGCACAACCTCCATCCAATACCTATTGAAGAAACTGTTCGGCTCGGAGGCTCCTCAGCCTGTTTGGTATCCCATCGGTCAGGCTTTAGGAGACGCTGCAGGCCATGGCGGCTTGGCGGCGCCGTTTCACCCTTCACCATCGAATTACTCACCCGTACAGGGACTGGAACAGTTAAAATCCCTTCGGCAACTATCAGACGGCTGCCAGGCTTTAATTCTGAGTAGCGAGAATTTTTCTTTTGCATCTGAAAGTAATATTTCTGCAGTTTCTCGTATTTTTTTAAAAGACCGGCTACATTTGGTCTTTACGGTCTCACCTATTGTAAACCGTTATGCCTCTTCCTGGCTGTCCGCTCTTCAGTTTGGTCATTTTTTACCAATGAACCAGTCGCAACCAGTCTTTCGACACTATCCTGGCTTTCGACCTCGCTACTTCTCTGAGCTCTTTCATGCGGCAAACCCGGACCAGTGCTCCGTCATCATCTCCGACCCAACTCAGAAAGCCACTTGTTTGATTCAAGCCTTTTTTGACGCATGCAGCCTCAACCTAAACTTGGAAGATCTATCAGATACCGACATCAGAAAGAAAAATAAGTCGATCAGCCATCACGAAGCACAGATGTTGTGTGCCTTGAACCGCTTAGTGTTCGAAGAAGCCTCACCGGACGCAGATAAAATTTACGACGGCCTCATCGTCGGGGATTCATCTTACCTAGCATTGCGCCGCGCACTTTTGGAATTCACAAAAAAGAGCGAATGGGAGAATCTGTTTGAATCTAAAAAAATCAATCATGCAGGCGCACCACTCTCTGAATTAAAAAAAATCGCAGAGACTCAGTGGAAAGACCTAATAATATTGAAGGAAAGAAAAGACATCAATATTTTTGGAGATTTGTCCATAGCTTTTGGGGAGCATCAGTTTTTACAGTAATTTGATTGGGTCCTGAGCACTATTTTGAGCGACTCGAACGTGATGAACTGATGGTATCGACGTGCATAAGAAGTGTTTCTAATGATTAACAATGGCTGCGTGAAGAGAACGGTTTCCAACTGTGTTTTACTGTGGGTAGCCCAGCCAACCCACTCCGAAGGAATAGCTACCCTGCGTCAGGGAGTTTCACCAATTGAGTAAGAACCAGAAGACCTCGCGTCAAACCAAGACCATGGTAGCACTCAAGCTGAGACGCGGGGCACTGACCGGGGCTTTGATGTCCGCCGCCGACGTCTTCTTGCCAATCTGCCGTTTGAAGGGGGGCGGGAGTACCCTTGCCCTCCCGTTCGATCCATCTACTCGCATCTTATGGACTCTTTGTCCCATCACAGATAGCTGACGCAGAGAAGGTTCACCACGGACCCACCCGTCAACTTGCGCCTGTCGGTTTAGAATTCAATGCTCGGGGGTGCTTCCCCAAGAACCCCATCGCCATCGATGTCGAATTGGAAGCGGTCTTCGTAGTCAGCCGCCCGCGCAATATCCCCCAAGCCTGTTAGCGCACCTGATGCATCGAGTTCCCAGATACCATAACGCGCGTTCTTGAACTTCCAAAGGACCGTGTAACCACCAGCACCATCGCTGCCAGCTTGAAGTGCCTGCCATCCTGGATAGCTGTCTGGGCCAACAACGTCCCCGGCGTTCGTTATCTCCACAGTCAGCGCGCCGTCCTTCAACCGATACGCGCCCGTGTTGGTCTGTTGCAGGCCAACGCCTGTCGTCTCGATATCAGTCGCTACAACGCCGATCACCCCATCGCCATCGATGTCGAAATGGAAGCGGTCTTCGTACTCAGCCGCCCGCGCAATATCT
>JBHJIZ010000101.1:0-2145 GCA_050043005.1 Paracoccaceae bacterium | reverse complement strand
CGGATCGTCCGATCCCCGGTTCCATTGCGTGTGAAGTGCCGACGCAAGATCATACAGATAGAAGGTGATGCGATGCGGCTCCATGTGCTGGGCCGCTGTCTCGACCATCCGGGGCCATTCGGCGATCCGGCGCATCAGGTCGAGTTCACCGGCATCGGTCAGGATCGACAGGTTCGCGCCGTCGATGTCGACAGCCACGCCCTCGGCCTCGGCCCGGCGAAAGGCCGAATGCGTCCGTGCATGGGCGTACTGGACATAGAAGACCGGGTTGTCCTTTACCTGCTCCAGCGCCTTGGCGAAGTCGAAATCCAGCCGCGCGTCGTTCTTCCGGGTCAGCATCGTGAACCGTGTCACGTCGGGCCCGACTTCATCCAGAACATCACGCAGCGTCACGAAGTTCCCGGCACGCTTGGACATTTTGAATTCGGCGCCGTCCTTGAACAGGCGCACGAGCTGGCAGAGCTTGATCTCCAGCGGCACCTGCCCGTCGGACAAGGCCGAGACCGCCGCCTGCATCCGTTTCACATAGCCGCCGTGATCGGCGCCCAGAATATCGATCAGCAGATCAAAGCCCCGATCGAGCTTGTCCTTGTGATAGGCAATGTCCGGCGCGAAATAGGTCCAAGCGCCATCCGACTTCCGGATCGGGCGGTCGACATCGTCACCATGCGCGGTCGACCGGAACAGCGTTTGCGGGCGCGGCTCCCAATCCTCGGGCTTCTTGCCCTTTGGAGGCTCCAGGACGCCCGTATAAATCAGGTCCTTCGACTCCAGCGCTTCCAGCGCATCATCGATCGGGCCGCGATTGCCGGACGCGCGATAAAGTGACTTCTCCGAAAAATAGTGATCCATATGGACGCCGAGTGCTGCGAGATCGTCCTTGATGATGTCCAGCATGGCATCGGTTGCGAAGTCGCGAATCTCTGCCAGCCATTCGGCTTCCGGCTTGTCGAGCAGGCTGTCGCCGTATTTCTCCTTCATCGCCTGACCGACCGGAACAAGGTAGTCACCGGGATAAAGCCCCTCGGCGATCTCGATCTGCTGGCCGCAGGCCTCGCGGTACCGCAGATGAGCCGAGCGCGCGACGACATCGACCTGAGCGCCGCCGTCATTGATGTAGTACTCGCGGGTCACATCCCATCCCGCATGATCCAGCAGCCCGGCCAGCGCATCGCCGAACACCGCCCCACGGGTGTGCCCGACATGCAAGGGCCCGGTCGGGTTGGCCGAGACAAACTCGACATTCACGCGCTTGCCATTCCGCGGCGCCCGACCGAAATGCGTGCGCTCCACCAGAGCGGCACGCAGAATCTCCAACCAGATGGAGTTTCCAAGCCGCAGGTTGATGAACCCCGGCCCGGCCACGGTAACTTCCGTGAACCGGTCGTCCAGACGCAGCGCTGCGGCAATGATCTCTGCCAGATCACGCGGCTTCATCCGGGCCTGCTTTGCCAGCACCATCGCGGCGTTGGTCGCCATGTCGCCATGGGCCGCGTCACGCGGCGGCTCGACCGTCATGGTGCTGGGATCGAGACCACCGGGCAGATCACCAGCCGCACCCAGCCCTTCCAGCGTCGCGGCAATGGTTGTCTTGATCTCGGCAAACAGATTCATGGTGGAATAATCCAATCAAGCGCGCGAGAGCGGGTCGGTCAGCACCTTATGCTCCTGCAGCGCGTAGCGGTCAGTCATTCCGGCGATATAGTCGGCGATCACGCGGGCGCGCAACGTCTCGCTCGTCGCATCCTCGACCTCGGCGCGCCAATGGTCGGGCAACACGCCCGGAGCGTTCAGGAAAATCTCGAACAGCTCGCGCACGACCCGGATCACCTTCTGGCGGATGCGTTTGACCCGATAGTGCCGGTACATCCGCGCGAACAGGAAGGCTTTGATCTCGGCGATATCGCTGGCCATTTCCTCGGTGAAGCGGACCACCGGCTGGTCCAAGGCCTGAAGATCCGCCAGCGAGCCCGGCGCCAGTTCTGTCAGGACCCGCTGCGACTCGGCCAGCACGTCCTCGACTGTCACACCAAAGACGCGGCGCAGCGCTTCGTGACGGCGGCGGGTCTGCTCAAGGCCCGGCCACTGCCGATCGACCTTGGCAAAGCAGTCGCCAATAATCGGCAGACCGAGAATGTCCTCGAC
>JBHJIZ010000100.1:0-36488 GCA_050043005.1 Paracoccaceae bacterium | reverse complement strand
ATTCCGGTCAGCCTCTACTGCGCGAAGACACGTGTCCTGTTGCGCCACAAGGGGCTGACCTGGGAGGAGATCCCGCCGCCCGGGGGCTATGGCTCGGACGAATACAAAACCGTCGTTCCCAGCGGGAACCTGCCTGCACTGCGCGACGGCGATCTGTTGATTGGCGACAGCGAGGCGATCGCGGAGTATCTGGAAGAGTGTCATCCGGACCCCCCGGCGTTGCCCGACGGTGCAGGTGCCCGGGCGCGGGTCCGGGACAGATCGCGTTTTCACGATACCCGGTTTGAGCCGGTGTTGCGGATGCTGTTCCCCTACCTGCCGGGGCGGGAGGACGCGCCCTTCGGCTTTGTCAGGGACCGCGCCGAGGATCTGAACGCAAGGCTTGTGCACCTGGCGGGGCTGATCGACACCGACCCAACGGCGGGACAGAACCTGACGCTGGCGGAGTGTGGGTATCCGATCAGCTTTGCCTGGCTGGACAAGCTGGCGCCGCTGATGGGGTTTGACATCACGTGGCCGAACACTGTCCTAAGCTATCGCCGTCAGATCGAAGTCTTGCCGCCAGTGGCGCAGGAGCTGGCCGAATACCGGCCACGGCTGGACGCGTTTCTTGCGACCGGCGCCTGATGCAGCTTGCGCACGCGACGTGGCTCGAGGTCGAGGCGTATCTTGAGCACTCGGACGGGATCATCCTGCCGGTCGGCTCGACGGAGCAGCACGGTCCGGTCGGGCTGAGCGGTACCGACACGATCTGTGCCGAGGAGATCGCGACCCGCGTGGGAGAGCAGTCCGGTGCGCTGGTGGCGCCCGCTCTGGGATGGACACCGGCACCGTTCAACATGCACTTTCCGGGGACCATCTCGATTTCGGTCGAGCTTTTCTCCGCCTTGGTCACGCAGATCGTCGACGGCTTGACCAGCCAGGGGTTTCGCCGGGTCTACGTCGTGAACGGACATGGCGCTAATCTGGAGCCGCTGCACCGGATCGCCGAAGAGCGCCCGGGAATACGGATCCGAAGCTGGTGGGACTTTGCCGAGGTCAACGCGATCCGGCGTGAGCTTTACGGAGATTGGGAGGGGATGCACGCCACACCATCCGAGGTTGCGATCACGCAGGCGACGCGCCGCAGGGTTCATCATCCGATGGCCGATGAGCCGCCTCGGCCGATCGATGCGGCATTCGTCAAGGCTCACGCAGGCGACAGACATGGACCGCCCGACGCGCATCGCGCGACGTTTCCGGACGGTCGGGTCGGGTCACATTCAGCGCTCGCGACACCAGAGGCGGGGCTGAAACTGCTTGCAGCGGCAGTCCACGCGGTCTCGCAGGATTATAGCGCATTCGTCGTGTCGGTCTGAGCAGCGCTTGGACGACGCCGACATTCGTGCACCGAAATCGTCCGTTTGGCGTGACACCTGGTGACGGCTGCGATGTATTGCCAGATGGCTAAACGATCGTTGCTGTCGAAGTTGCAAACATGACAAGAGACGTGAAGGTTGATCCAGACGATCCGGTGTTCCGAACTCGGGTGGAGTCCTTGACGGGTGCCACGATCGAGGCGGCCGAGTTTCCCGGAGGCAAGTCGCGGAGTACGATCAGGTTGTTGCTGTCCAATGGCGAAACGGTGTTCGCCACCGCGCGCCGTCGATCGTCGCAATCGACCCAGGAGTTGAAGATCCTATGGGCGCTGAAGAAGTATGGTGCCTCGTGCCCGCAGGTGGTTGGGGTAGAAGAAGGCTTCTTTCTGCAATCCGATGTGGGATCGCAACGGATGTCCGAAGCGCTGGCCGACGCGACCGAAGCGGAGCGCTTCACTCTGCTGAACAGTGCGCTTCGATCGCTCGCGAGCGCTCACAAAGCTCTGCAACTCGCCGGGTTGTCGGACGAATTGACCGAGATCGGTGGATCGAGAGAAGCCCGGCTCCATCGCACACGCCTCCCTCTGTCGCTGGCCGAAAAGCTGGGTATCCCAAAGCCTGATCTGGACCACGAAGCGATCGCTGAGAGGTTGGCCGTCCTGGACGATGCGGCCATCAAGTTCGATTCAAGGCCTGCCAATGCGATCGTCGGCGCGGGCGGTGCGATCACATGGATCGATTGGGATCGCGCGGGGCGGCGGAATCTGGCTGACGATCTGGTCTGCCTGTTTGCGGACGAGTACATGTCGCACTCACCAGACACCGAAGAGAAGCTGCTGGACCGCTACTTGCAAACCTTCAGCGGGAAACGATCGCTTCAGGATACGCAGGATTACGTGCGCGTTGCAGGTTGCCTGCATTGCTGCTTTCGCTTGGAATTGATCCTCAAGAAGTTCCGCGAGAATGGCTGTTGGTCTGACGCCCAAAAGTGCCTGCGGAAAGACAGGGTTGGATCTGCGCCGGAGTATGTGGCAAGATTGTGTCAGACCGGTGCGAGATGGGCGGGCTCGGCGGTCGAAACTCGTAATCTAGAAGCCTTTTTCGCCGCGATGGAGATGCGATTCTTGGAGCTGTGACGCACGAATCACCTTCGCAGTGATTTACCTTACTGAAAAAATGTTCGCATTTTGCAAATCAATAATGCGAAGCACTATTATCATCTTGCAGGCAATTGGCGTCCGCCGGTAACCTAGTTGCTCGCAATGGTTGATGTGATGGTTATTACTTGTGTGGTTTTAGAATGAAGCAGCCTATTTTCGATCACTGAGGCGTTTTCCTTTGAACCCGATCGTTGGAGAGTTTAATTTCGGCGGAAATGGGGCAATCTCTGCCCCGATTTCGATATTTACGAATAGGAGAATGATATGGGCTCGGGATCAGGTTCAGGTTCAGGTTCGGGATGGGAAGACGGCTCGGGCAGCGGTTCGGGATCGAGCCGGCGCTATGGATCGGGTAGCGGGTCTGGCTCGGGATACGGGAGCGGTTCCGGTTCGAGCAGCGGATCAGGGTACGGGAGTGGCTCTGGAAGCGGCTCGGGCTCTGGAAGCGGCTCTGGCTCTGGCAGCGGCTCAGGTTCTGGCCGTGGCTCGGGCTCGGGAAGCGGCTCTGGCTCTGGCAGCGGTTCAGGTTCTGGCAGTGGCTCGGGATCAAGCAGCGGCTCGTCGTCCGGCAGCGGCTCGGGCGGCGGCGGCGATGAGGCTGGCTGGATCAAAGGCCGTTTCTTCAACGACGACAATTGCGATGGCACCGAGCTGGATGATCAGGGCGCGACCGAAGCGGGTATTGCCCACGCTCGGATTGAACTTCTCGATCTCTCTGGCAACGTCGTCCAGGTCACCCGGACGGACGCTGCGGGCAATTATCAGTTCGATGTGCCTCCCGGCACGTATCAGGTGCGTTTCCCGCAGGTGGACGGAAAGAGTTTCACAGATCAGGATGCCGGAGCGGACGACAAAATCGACTCCGATGCCGATGCGAATGGCCTGACGCAACCGATCACGATAGCCGGTCATGAGGTCGTTAAGAATATCGACGCTGGCGTGAAAGAAAGCGATACGGGCACGATTAGCGGCACTGTGTTCTGCGATGTCGATTGCGACGGAACAAACGGTTCGATCGACGTCGTTCCAGGCCATGACTATGTCATTGAAGCCGAAGACATGCACAAGTATGGCTTCGAGACTGTTCACGGCGCGCACGCATCCGGCGGCCAACTCGCCCGTTTGAAGAAAATCGGCGGGGACGGCAGCCTGCGGAGCGATTTTGACGGCAAGACGGGTGTCTATGACGTCACGCTGCGGATCCAGGACGAAAGCGACGGTCAGAGCAAGATTTTCCTCAAGGTCGGTGGCGAACTGGTCGAGGTCGTCAGACTGGATCGCGACAGCGATGGCCGCGGCAGCAACAACGGCGGCTTTTCTGAGTTCGTGATCAAGGACGTGCCGATCGAGCACGGCGAGGAAATCAAGCTCTGGGTCGATGGTGACCATGGCGAGTTCGTCCGGGTGGACAACATCACGCTGGAAGGCCAGGACAAGACTGTCACGACGGCCGAACCGCCGAAGGAAGGTGTCACGGTTTCGCTGCTGGATACCGATGGCAATCCTGTGCTCGACAGCGCCGGGGCGCCGATCACCACCGTCACGGACGCCAACGGCAATTACAGCTTCGAGAACGTGCCCGAGGGCGATTACCGCGTTTCGGTCGACGCTCCGGTTGGGTTTGCGCCGACGTTTCAGAATGTCGGCTCTGACGATGCCATCGACTCGGACATCGATGCCAACGGCCTTTCGGACGTTGTCACGGTGGTAAGGGGCACAGTCGTCGATGTGGACGCAGGGCTGAAGGAAGTACCTCTCTGCGTCGACGAGAACACGACCTTTGTCGTCGATCTCGACCTCGAGGTCGCGTGTCCGCCGCAGGATATCGGCACCGATCTTTGCGCGGTCAAGGACGACAACGGGAAGCCGATCGAACTGACGCTGACCTATACGTTTGGCGACACGATCGAGCAGGCCGTCGCCGATACCAAGGGCAAGCATGACCTGACGACCAACGGCGTCGATGATGACGGCACGGTCTTCATTCGTGTGCTCGGCAAGAACGACGATCCGTTGTTCGAGGGCACCATCGTCTCTGGCGAGAGTTTCTCGTTCGACAACGATGGCGACAAGTTCGACTCCGAAACGGTCATCGAGATCTATGACGAGCCGGGCAGCGCGCAACCCTTCCAGGTGATCGATCTGCACACGTCGTGCTCGGCGCCCCTGGCGATTGGCGATACGTTCGGCTCGGTCACCATCGCCGCAGCGACGACCGAGGATGGCACGGTCTTTGGCGCGCCGGGCGGCACGGTTTCGGAACCGGATCTCGAATACTCGATTGTCGGCGGCGCGGACGCAGCGCTGTTCACCGTCGATGCCCAGACCGGGGAAGTCAGCTTCATCGATGCACCGGACTTCGAAAACCCGCAGGATCAGGGCGGTGACAACTTCTACGATGTTGTCGTTCGGGCGACCTCGACCAAGCCGGAGCTTGTGGACGTTCACATCGACTTCGAGACCCTGGCCGATGGTACGACCCTGAACGCAGGCGACGGAGGCACGCTTGTCCTGGACGGCGTGACGCTTACGGCGATCCGGTCCGAGGACACCGATGGTGTGTTCGACGATGCGATGATCTTCGATGCCGAGAAGCCCACCGGCGGTGACAAGGATCTGAAGCAGAAGGCCCAGGGCAACGTCCTGATCATCTCGGAGGACGGCGACAGCTCGGACCCCGATGACGAGGGCGATGGCGGCACACTCATGGCCGTATTCGATCAACCGTCCACGGTGAAGTCGATCGTCCTGCTCGATACCGAGGAAAAGGGCGGCACTATCGACCTGTTCGATGACCAGGGCCAGCTGATCGCGTCGTTCGAGATACCGAGTATCAAGGACGGCAAGCTCCAGACCATCGATCTTGGGGACACGGCCGGTGTCACGACCATGAAGGTCAACCTTCCGAGTTCCGGGGCGATTGACGATCTGAAATTCGCCAGCCCCGGCGAGGCGAAGTTCGTCGAGAAGCCCCTGCAGATCGAGGTGAAGGACGTCCTCGAGACCGGTACGATTGCGGGCCGTGCATTCTGCGACGTCAATGGCAATTTCGTCGACGATACCGGCGACACTGCTGTCGTGCAGCTTCTGGTCGTTCTGCTCAATGCCGACGGGTCGGTGGCGACGGACGATGCGGGCGAGACGATCTTCACCCAGACGGGTGCCGATGGCAGCTACGCGTTCGCGGATGTGCCTGCGGGCGACTACCGCGTCGGTTTCCAGGTGCTGGGCGGCAAGGATTACGTCGAACAGGGCGCGGATCTGGATGGGGACGGGCGTTCCGACGATCCGGCGGCATCGGATGTCGCCAACCAGGCGGATCCGCTGACTGTGCCCGTTGGCGTTGCGATGATCGACGTTCTGTCAACGGATGTGTTCTCTGTCGCGGGTGGCGAGGACGTTCAGGACGTCGATGCGGGCCTGTTCATTCCGAATGCAGCGCCGGACGCCATCGATGATGCGTTCACGACTGGCGAAGACGAGGTGCTGGTCGAAAACATCCTGGCCAATGACAGCGACCCGGATGGCGACACGATCGAGATCCTGTCCGCGAACGGTGTGTCCGCTGGGACCGCTTTCAGCGTCACATCGACGGATGGACGCGAGGGCAACGTGATCGTCGCCGCGTCGGGCGATGTGAACTTTGCCTTCGATCCGCTGAACAGCTTTGTCGAGTTGAACGATGGAGAGACCGACACGGTCACGCTGACCTATACGATTACCGATGGTAACGGTCTGACCGATACCGCCGAGGTCGAGGTCACCATAGAAGGAGAGGGTCAGCCGACGGCGGATGTCAGCGGGTTCATCGGCAGCACAGGGTCGGGTGACCGGCACGTTGCCGTTGTCTTTGACACGTCGCAGGATGCCGTGAGCATCGCCAACGCGTTCCCCGTCGACGACTTTGACAATGACGGGAACTTCGGCACGGCTGTGGACCAGATGCTGTCAAAGACCTCGGATCTGGCTTTGACACTGCAGGACACGGACCTGATCACGTTGATCCCGTCGGGTTTCAACCAGCTTCCGGACTCTCCGTCCTTCATCACGTTCCAGGCGGGCGTTCTGAAGACGGCAATCGCAACCGATCAGGCGAACGGGGATATCGCGGTCCAGCAGGCGATCTACAACTCGCTGGTCAGCAGCTACGACTCGCTCGACTTCACGATCGATTTCGAGGAGGCGTTCGACATCGCCAACGGCGTCTTCTCGGCGAGTACCGGGATCGAGCAGAACAAGGTCATCGCGATGGTGGCCTCGGAGGCCACGGTCGAGGGGCAGGGCGGAACGTTCGAGTTCGTCAGTGCCGATGTGCCCGGAGCCTTCAGCGATCTGACTGCGGCGCCTGCGCTTGCCGATGTCGACATTCTGGTGATCCCGGACGGCGCAACTGTGAATGCCGACAATCTTGCGGGGATCGACAGCGACGGTGCCGCCGATGTCGATACTGGCGGTGACTTTGCCCTGGAGAACTTCATCGAAGACACGCCGATCGTATCCAGCGCTGGGGATCTGGTCAGCTTCGAGATCACGGTCGATGGTACGACTGTTCCCGATGTCGATTTCGACTCGCTGACGCCTGTGGCCGATGGCTTCGACTTCGGCCCGACCGGGATCCTGGAAGGCGAGATCGATGTCATTATCGGTTTGGCCATCAACAATGATGGCAACGCCGATCAGTTCCGCCGCCTCTCCGACGACGTGTCGGCAGCCGACCGGACGCTGGCGCAGGGCGATGTGTTCGACTTCACGCTTGATGCGTTCCTGTCGGACCAGATCTCGCTTGGCGGCTGATCCGGCTGATCGCCCGGCCCAGTGTTGGGTGTAAATCAATAAGTGCCGCACCCCGGTGGCTCACCGGGGTGCGGTTCTTTCTGGTGACCACGAAGACGCTGCGTGCGTGTGTCGTTTGAAACCGGACCATTGAAACCACAGAGCGCCGCCAGTTTTTTGGAACGGGTTGGCGAACGCTCTTGTTGCGACTGCGTTTGCGACCGAGGCTTCAGGGCAGCAACAGCACGAGGAACACGATCCCAGCCCCCAGCAGTGCTGACAGGATCACCGTCCATATCGAGTAACCCGCATTCGGCGACTCGGTTTCAAACTGACTGCGGCGGGTCCGCGTCTCCTCGGCCAGCATGAGCAGTTCGCGCGCCAAACCGGGCAGGCGGGGGCCAAGGCGGATCAGGATCTCGGCAGTCTCGCGCGTGTTCTCCAGGACCGAGGCTGGGCCAAGGTTCTTGCGGATGTAGTCTTCGACCACCGGCTTTGCGGCCTCGAAGATATTCGCTTGCGGGTCGAGCGTCCGGGCAACGCCTTCGACCACCACCATCGTGCGCTGAAGCAGGATCAGTTCGGTGCGGGTGGCCATCCCGAAACGCTCGGTCGTCTCGAGCAGATAGGCCAGCACCCGGGCCATCGAGATCTGCGACGCGTCCTGACCGAAGATCGGCTCGCCGATCGCGCGCAGGGCCTGGGCAAACTCCTCGACGTCACGGTCGGGGGGGATATAGCCCGCCTCGAAGTGCACCTCGGCTACGCGGCGATAGTTCCGGCTGAGGAAGCCGTACAGGATCTCGGCGTAATGACGCCGCGTGATCGGATCGAGCCGGCCCATGATGCCGAAGTCCAGCAGGATCAGCGTGCCGTCATCCCGAATCCGCAAGTTGCCCTGATGCATGTCGGCATGAAAGAACCCATCACGCAGTGCGTGGCGCAGGAACGTGCGCAGCACATGCCGGGAAATTCCGGCGAGGTCCTGGCCAGCCATTGCTAGTTCACCGGGGTCCATCGCCGTCCCGCTGACCCACTCCAGGATCAGGATCCGGCGGCTGGTTGCATCCCACTTGACCACTGGGATGTGAATCTTTTCGTCGTCAGCGGTATTCTCGCGGAATTCGCTGGCGGCGGCAGCTTCCAGACGCAGGTCAAGCTCGGCGTTCACGACGCTCTCGAAGTGGCTGACGATCGCATTGGGCCGCAGGCGGCGCGACATCGGCACGAGCCGCTCGATCATCCCAGCGATGAAATGGAAGGCTCCGATATCGCGGCGGAACTGCGTGCGCACGCCGGGACGCAGGATCTTGACGGCGACCTTTTCGCCGGTCGGGCGCCAGATGGCAGAGTGCACCTGGGCGATGGAGGCTGCGGCGACCGGCTCGCTGAGGTCGTCCAGCAGTTCCCAGGCGCGCGGGCCAAGTTCGGCGAAGATCTCGGCGCGCGCTTCCTCGACCGGGAAGGGCGGTAAGCGGTCCTGCAGGTATCGCAACTGCGCGACGAGGTCGTCGCCGACGATGTCACGCCGGGTCGACAGGATCTGCCCGAACTTCACATAGGCCGGTCCCATGGCCTGAAGCGCGCGCGCGCCAGGCGGCAGCGAGGGCTCGCCCGGCCTGCCGAAGACGCCGAATGGCCATGCGAACGCGCGGACGGCAAAGCGCTGCCAACCGGAGATGGCGAACGCGTCCAGAATCTCGGTCATTGCGCCCGTGCGCTCGAACGTGGCCCCGGTTCTGAGCAGTCGCCAGAGGTGCGACGGGGCCTGGATCAGGCTCACAGGCGCCAGCCCGAGTGCAAAGCGACTACACCCAGCGACATGTTCCGGTACTTGACCTGCGAGAACCCGGCGGTTCGGATCATTGCGGCGAAGCTGTCCTGGTCGGGGAAGCGACGGATCGATTCCACCAGATACTGATAGCTGTCGCGGTCGCCGGTGATTGCCTGACCCAGCGGCGGGATGATGTTGAAGGAGTAACGGTCATACGCCCATTGCAGGGCAGGTGCGGGGATCTGGCTGAACTCGAGCACCAGCAGCCGCCCGCCGGGCGTGAGCACGCGGTAAGCTTCGGACAGGGCGTCCTCGATCCGCGTCACGTTCCGGATGCCGAAGGCGATGGTGTAGGCATCGAAACTGCTGTCATCGAACGGCAGTGCCATGGCATCGCCGCAGACCCAGTCGACCGTGAACAGGCCACGCTTCTCGGCACGCGCTGCGCCTTCGTCCAGCATGGCCTGGGTCATGTCGCAGACGGTGACTTGTCCATCGCCGCGCAAGCGGTCGAGGAAGCGGAACGCGATGTCCCCGGTTCCGCCTGCCACGTCGAGCAGGTGCATGCCCGGACGCGGCGCCATCCAGTCGATCACGGCATCCTTCCAGAGCCGGTGCACGCCCGCCGACATCAGGTCGTTCATCAGGTCGTAGCGTCCGGCAACCGAGGAAAACACGCCGTGCACGCGGTCTGCCTTCTCGGCCTCGGGGATCGTCTCGTACCCGAAATGGGTGGTGTGGTCTTCTGTGGGCCTGTCGTTCATGACCCGCTAAATAGCGTGCCCACGGCGTTTCCGCCATGGGCCAGAATGTCAGTGCTTGTGGCGCCCCTTAGTGATGGAACAGGCGCTTCTCGATGACGCCCGCAGCGACCAGGGCGAAGACAATGTGGCCCCAGAGTGCGACCCAGGTGATGCCGCCAAAGCCCAGGAAAGGCGGGTTCCCGGCGATCAGATGCGCCATGAAATAGAGTGCGAAGACCCAGAGCGCGATGCCGTAAGCGGTGGCCGGGATCGCCCAGTGCAGGCCCCCGGCAACACGTTGCCAGATCGGGCGGACGACAAGCAGCCAGCCCAGCGGGTATGCGATAAGGCCGGTCAGGATGTGCAACCCATAAGGCAGGCCGAGCGCGCGCAGTTCCTTGCCAGGGATGCCTGTCAGCTTGGCCATCACGGATTGTGCCAGGGGCACCGGGGCCAGCTTGGCGCCCAGATAGGGCGCGGCGACATCTTTCAGAAGCGGGCTTATGAATTGACCGAACAGGTCGAATGCCACAGTGGCGGCAGCACCCGCAAACAGGATGGTGGCGATCAGATAGGCATCAATGGCGGGCCAGGTGTTCTGGCGGGTCGGGGTGGCGGCGATGAAGGTCATGGTGTCTCTCCGGTGGCTGTCTTGTTCAGGCTCAGTTAGAAGGGGCTTGCGCCGCCGGAAGGGGCGTGAAAGATCCCTCACGCAGCCGTCAGGTGATGTCACTGCGCGTGTGCGGATCCGCGCAAATGTTTCAGTTTCCAGGAGGATTTTGTGCCCGAACTGCCCGAGGTCGAAACCGTGCGGCGGGGTCTTGAGCCGGTGCTGGATGGCCATGTGCTGGCCGATGTGGTCCAGCGGCGTCCGGATTTGCGCTGGCCGTTGCCCGAGCGGTTCGCCGAGCGCCTGACCGGACGGCGGGTGATGCGATTGCGGCGGCGATCGAAGTGGATCCTGATCGATCTTGAGGCCGGGGCCGAAGTGCCGGAGACCTGGATGGTACATCTGGGAATGTCCGGAAAGATGCTGATCGACGGGGCCGAGACGGCAGACCTGCACCATGACCGCGCGACACCCCAAAAGCACGACCATGTCGTGGTGACAACCGATGCGGGCGCTCGGATCACGTATAATGATGCGCGCCGGTTCGGTGCGATGGACCTCTGGCCGACGGCGACGCTTTCGGAACATCCGCAACTCGCAACACTTGGGCCCGAGCCACTTGGCAACGACTTCAACGCAGCGGTGCTGGAGGTGGCGTTCGCGGGACGGATGACGCCGGTCAAAGCAGCACTTCTCGATCAGAAGACGGTCGCGGGGCTTGGGAACATCTATGTTTGCGAGACTCTCTTTCGCTCGGGAATTCATCCGACGCGGATGGCAGGCTCGATCTCGGCCAAGCGGGTCGCAGGTCTGGCGCGCGAGATCGTGGCCACGCTGGGCGAAGCGAGCGAGGCGGGTGGGTCCAGTCTGCGGGATTATCGCAAGGCAGATGGCGAGCTTGGGTACTTTCAGCATGCCTTCAAGGTCTATGACCGCGAGGAAAAGCCCTGCGTCACGGGCGATTGCGTCGGCGAGATCCGGCGGATCGTGCAGTCTGGACGGTCGACCTTCTATTGTCCGAAATGCCAGAGATGACTCGACGCAGGCACCGTGCTGGCTAGACTGCCCGACGACTCGGGGACGATACGGAGGGCGCGGACCCATGGCTTACACCTGCATCGAGTGCGAGACGCGCGAGCATGTCGGGCTGATCCGGTTCGACCGGCCAAAAGCGCTGAATGCACTGAACACGCAGTTGCTGAACGAACTGGCCAGCGCTCTCGAGAAGTTCGATGCCGACGACCGGATCGGGGCGATTGTCCTGACCGGCAACGAGAAGGCCTATGCCGCGGGTGCGGACATCACCGAGATGCAACCAAAGAGCTTTGTCGACGTGTTCAAGGAGAACATGTTCGGCTCGCAGATGCAGACGATCGAGAACACGCGCAAACCGATCATCGCCGCGGTGGCGGGCTATGCGCTGGGCGGTGGTTGTGAGCTTGCAATGGCATGCGACTTCATTCTGGCCGCCGACACGGCGAAGTTCGGCCAGCCGGAGATCAATCTGGGCGTCATCCCGGGCATCGGTGGCACGCAGCGCCTGACGCGGTTCGTCGGCAAATCCAAGGCCATGGAGATGAACCTGACGGGTCGTATGATGGATGCCGACGAGGCCGAACGCAGCGGTCTGGTCAGCCGGGTCGTCCCGGCGGACAATCTGGTTGACGAGGCGGTGAAGACGGCGGCGAAGATCGCCGAGAAGTCTCCGCTTGCGGTCATGGCCGCGAAGGAAGCGGTCAACCGGTCCTACGAGACGACACTGGCCGAAGGCATCCGCTACGAGCGGCGGATCTTCAATGCGCTGTTCGCGACACAGGACCAGAAAGAGGGCATGGCCGCGTTCGTCGAGAAGCGCTCGGCGAAGTTCAAGGGGCTTTGATCGGGGCGCTTTGATCGGGTTGCGCAAACGGGCGTTGACCTGAAAAACCGAATCCGGTAAGTCCGCCGCTCGTCTTTTTCAGAGGAAACAACTGAGCATGGCAAATTCGCCACAGGCAAAGAAGCGTGTCCGTCAGATCATGCGCCGCACGGCTGTGAACCAGTCGCGCCGGTCGCGCGTGCGCACCTATGTGCGCAAGGTCGAAGAAGCAATCGCATCCGGCGATCAGGCAGCAGCGCGCGAGGCGTTCAAGTCTGCCCAGCCAGAGATCATGCGCGGGGCATCCAAAGGCATCATGCATCGCAACACCGCGGCACGCAAAATCTCGCGGTTGAACCATCGCATTAAATCGATGGGCGCCTGAGCCTTAAGACTCTCTTCAGCACGACGTTTCTGAAGCGCCCGACCCTCGGGCGCATCATAGTGCATTATGGTAACATTAAATTAACGAAATCGTCATGTTCACGGTTTCTTCCCGTTGTTCTCGTCGTGATTCTCGGCGAAACTCTGCTCCATTCCACCACACACAGTTTCGCTAGAGAGCGCTTAAACTATAGCCAAAGTCTTTCTTTGACTTTGCGGTGGATCTTCTTGGGACACTTCGCCTTTTGTGTGTGCGCATTTCGATTTTGCAAATGGAATTATTTGCAAAGTCGGGTCTGATATTTCTTGAGCCGAATCTAGTGCGCCAAGTAGCACTGGACATCCAACGAGACGGCAGCGGAGGAATGTATGACGGCGCACCAATCATCGATCGTCGATGAGGCGCCGCCAGAACAGGCCTGGGCTCTGTTGAATCAGTTGGACTCTGCAGCAATGGTGGATGTGCGCACGAAGGCCGAATGGTCGTTCGTAGGTCTGCCGGATCTGTCAGGGATTGGTAAACCGCTCTGGCCCATCGAATGGGTCATGTTTCCGACGATGGCGCCGAACGCGCATTTCGTGGAGCAGCTTCTGGACGAAGCGGGCGGCAATCTGCCGGGCCGGATATTCTTTATCTGCCGGTCCGGAGCGCGTTCGATGTCGGCGGCACAGACCGTCGCGCACGTGATGCAAGGCTCGGGGCACGTCTCGCATTGCACGAATGTCGCAGAGGGGTTCGAAGGCGATCTGGATGCTGACGGCCATCGGGGAACGATCAATGGTTGGAAAGCTCACGGACTGCCGTGGCGCCAATCCTGATTCTGCGCGCGCGGGGGAGCGCAGTCAGGCAATGGATAAACTGGGCATGATGACAAGACCACTTGGAGAAAGAATGTCGGGGGACGATAGCGCGGGGGGAGGCGACCTGTACGGTGCGCTTTGGATAAAGGTATTGCGTGCTGAAGGTGAGTTGGGCGCGGACGCGGTCAAGAAATGGCTGTCGGCGTTGAAAATTCAGGCATTGCAGGGTGATCTGGTCGTGCTGGAAGCGCAGACGGCGTTCAGTGCGGATTGGGTCGAGCGGAACTATGGCTTGCAGTTGATGCGCTTGTTTCAGGCGAGCGGTGCAGCGGTGCGGCGGATCAGCGTGACGGTAGCCGAAGCCTCTGAGGACATATCAGAGCTTCCCGAGATCGAACGCGCCGAACAGCCGCCGGTTCCCGGCCTGCCATCGGCACCGCTGGATCCACGGTTCAGCTTCGACAGCTTCGTCGTCGGCAAACCGAACGAACTCGCGCATGCTGCTGCGCGTCGGGTCGCTGATACTTGCGATGCGACGTTCAACCCGGTGTTTCTGTATGGCGGCGTGGGGCTCGGCAAAACCCACCTGATGCATGCAATCGCCCACCGGATTCGCGACACGCGTCCGACCTGCAAGGTGCTGTATCTCAGTGCCGAACAGTTCATGTACCGCTTCGTTCAGGCCTTGCGGTTCCGTGACACGATCACGTTCAAGCAGCAGTTCCGCGCGGTCGATGTGCTGATGATCGACGATGTGCAGTTCATTGCCGGCAAGGATTCCACGCAAGAGGAATTCTTCCACACCTTCAATGCGCTGATCGATCAGAAGAAACAGATCGTAATCTCGGCAGATCGCTCGCCTGACCAGATCGACGGGTTGCAAAGCCGCATCACGTCGCGCCTTCAATGGGGGCTGGTGGTCGACATCCACCCGACGGAGTACGAACTGCGCCTCGGGATTCTGCAATCTAAGGCCGAACGGATGATGGCCGAGGATGCCTCGGTCACTCTCGACAACAAGGTGCTGGAGTTTCTGGCGCACCGGATCTCGTCGAATGTGCGCGTTCTCGAGGGTGCTCTGACGCGCATCTTTGCGTTTGCCACGTTGGTGAACCGGCCGGTCAATCTGGACATGGTGCAGGAGTGCCTCGCTGATCTGCTGAGATCGTCCGAGCGCAAGATAACCATCGACGAGATCAAGCGCCGGGTTGCGGACTACTATTCCCTGCGCATGAACGATCTCATCTCGCCCCGCCGGGCGCGTTCGGTCGCGCGTCCGCGCCAGATCGCAATGTTCCTGTGCAAGTCGCTGACGTCGAAGTCACTCCCGGAAATCGGACGCGGTTTCGGCGGACGTGACCACACGACGGTGATCCATGCGGTGCGCAAGGTCGAGGAGTTGCGGGTGACCGACACTCAGATCGATGAGGACATCGAGAACCTGCGTCGCATTCTCGAAGGCGGCGGCGTGTTCTAACCAATGAACCGCTGCAGATCAGATCTGCGGCGGTTCGCTTCATGACATGACCCGAGCCGGGTGAGGCCACTATGACCGGACAAGAGCTTCTGGTTCCGGACTTCATCGCCTTCACCCTTGGCATGATTGTCTATTTCGTCGGGGCGCATCTGACGCGGAAAAGTGCGTTCCTGCGGAATTACAACATCCCCGAGCCTGTTGCCGGTGGCCTGACGGCTGCCCTGATCGTCTGGGCCGTATATCTGCTGATCGGGCGCGAGATCGTCTTCGAGCTTGAGACGCGGGACACCCTGCTGGTGATCTTTTTCACGACCATCGGCCTGAACGCGCGGCTTGCTGACCTGAAGCGGGGCGGGCGTCCGTTGGCGATCCTGTTGGGCCTGACGATTGCTTTCATGGTGCTGCAGAACGTGGTCGGTCTGATTGGTGCCACGAGTTTCGGCTTACCGCCGCAGGCTTCTGTGCTTGTCGGATCGGCGGCCCTGATCGGCGGGCACGGAACTGCGATTGCCTGGGGGCCGGAGATTGCCGAGACCTATGGCGTGACAGGCGCTGTCGAGATGGGGATCGCTGCGGCGACGCTGGGCCTGGTGCTGGCTGCCCTGGTTGGCGGTCCGATAGCGCGCTTTCTGGTCAACCGCTATAAGCTGGAGCCACGCGACGAAAACGCCGAACCAATCGTGGGTGTCGAGCACGGCTCCCGCAAGCTCGCGGACCTGGACTACATCGGCTTCATGCGTGCGATGGTGACGATCCACATTGCGATCATTATCGGCTATGCCGCCAACACGTGGATCGTCGAGGCTGGATTGCGCCTGCCGCTGTTCGTGCCCTGCCTGATCATCGGGATCCTGATCGCCAACGTGCAGCCGCGGCTGTTCCCAAATGCGCCGATCATCACGGGCACGCCGGTGCTCGCGCTGATCTCGGAATTCTCGCTCAGCGTCTTTCTGTCGATGTCGCTCATGAGCATGCAGCTCTGGACCCTGGCGGATCTGGCCGGACCGTTGTTTGCCGTGCTGGGCCTGCAAGTCATCCTGACGCTGGCGTTCTGCATCTTCGTGCTGTTCCCTGCGATGGGCGGCACATATCGCGCTGCTGTTCTTGGTGCGGGGTTCGGCGGCTTCGCGCTGGGCGCGACCCCGACCGCCATCGCCAACATGACGGCGGTCACCAAGCGCTATGGCCCAGCGCCACTGGCCTTCATCATTCTGCCCCTTGTCTCCGCCTTCTTCGTCGATCTCGCGAACGCGTTCATCATTCAGGGTTTTCTCTCTCTGGGATGAGGTGCTGCACCGGTCGCAAAACGCTCGTCGTCCACTGATCTGCCTGCATCGGACAGCAATCCGCGCACGCATTGGTGAGCTCCAAAGCGCAGAGAGCGGTTTGCGCCGGCATCGATAAGGGACAGGCAGCCCGGTGCGATCTGGTTCAATATCGGCCCGCTTGTGCGATCATTCGGGGCATCCGGTCATAAGTCCCACCGTGAGGTGGCGATCCGGTTGGCCGCACAGTCATCCGCCGTGGCGCGCCTGTGCGCATCATCCTGCGCCTGGGATTGAAAAAACCCCACGATCTAGCCGCCACGACGCCCACTGGGCATTGATCAGCGGTCGGTTTGGTATAGTGTTGCCGTCCCGTCGTGGCGAAGCGGGGAAAAAAGGCGATCAGGGAACGGGCAACACAGCGATGAAGGTCACGATCGAACGGGCAGCGCTCCTTAAAGCGATGAGCCGCGCGCAAGGCGTTGTCGAACGCAAGAATACGATCCCGATCCTCGCGAACGTTTTGCTGGAGGGCGAAGGCGATAAGCTCTCGTTGCGCGCGACCGACCTGGATATCGAGATCATCGAGGAAATTCCTTCGATGATCGAGCAGGCCGGTGCGACGACCGTCTCGGCCCACATGCTCCATGAGATCGTGCGCAAGCTGCCGGATGGCGCGCAACTCAGCCTGAATGCTGATCCGTCTACCGGTCGGCTGGACGTGGTGGCCGGGCGCTCGCGCTTCTCGCTGGCGACGCTGCCGCGCGAGGATTTTCCGGTCATGGCGTCGTCCGAGTATCAGTGTTCGTACGCGGTTCCCGCACCGATCGTGCGGCGCCTGTTCGACAAGTCGAAGTTTGCCGTCTCGACCGAGGAGACACGGTATTACCTCAACGGTGGCTATCTGCACGTAACCGAAGAAGATGGCGCCAAGGTCCTGCGAGCCGTCGCCACCGATGGTCACAGGCTCGCCCGGATCGACACCGAGCTTCCGGACGGTGCCGACGACGCACCCGGTGTGATCGTGCCGCGCAAGACCGTGGGAGAACTGCGCAAGCTGTTGGACGATGACGAAACCGAGATCGCGATTTCGGTGTCCGAGACCAAGATCCGCTTCACGGTGCCTGGGCTGGTGCTGACCTCCAAGGTGATTGACGGCGCCTTTCCGGATTATTCCCGCGTCATCCCGACCGGCAATCAGCGGCGGTTGGAAGTGGATGCATCCGAGTTTGCCTCGGCCGTCGACCGGGTGGCCACCGTCAGTCAGGAGCGATCCCGCGCCGTCAAGATGGCGATGGAGCATGACAAGCTGACGCTGAGCGTAAACGCGCCTGATGCAGGCTCCGCAGCCGAGGAACTGGTCGTCGCCTATGGCGATGACGGGATGGAGATCGGCTTCAACGCGAAATATCTGCTCGAGATCGCCAGCCAGGTCGACCGCGAGAACGCCGTGTTCATGTTCGCGGATGCCAATGCACCGACCCTGGTGCGCGAGGGCGACGACACCTCGGCGGTTTATGTCGTGATGCCGATGCGCGTTTGACTCAACGCCAGTGCGACGATTGAGGGTTTGATCACCGTCTATTGCCGTTCGTGCCCCTATCCCCTGCATGGGGGAGGGTCAGGGAGGGGGCGTTGATGACCCCAGTCGCACTCAGCGCCGTGACGCTTTCCCATTTTCGCTCCTACACCCGTGCCGAGATCGAGACGGATGGCAAGTCCGTCGCCCTGTTCGGGCCGAACGGCGCGGGCAAGACCAATGTCCTGGAAGCCATCTCGATGCTGTCGCCTGGCCGGGGTCTGCGCCGGGCCTCGGCCGAGGATCTGTCGCGCCAGCCCGAAGCGCTCGGTTGGAAGGTCACGGCGCTCCTGGCGGCGCAGGACCGCACGCATGAACTTGAAACCTTCTCGGAAGGGGCTGCTTCGCGGACCACGCGGATCGACGGCAAACCCGCGCCACAGCTTGCTTTGGCGCGGCTGTCACGCATCCTGTGGCTGGTGCCGGCCATGGACCGCCTCTGGAGCGAGGGTGCAGACGGACGCCGCCGCTTCCTCGATCGCATTGCGATGAGTTTCGAGCCCTCGCACGCCGAGGCAGTGCTGACCTATGAAAAAGCGATGCGGGAGCGTAATCGCCTGCTGAAGGAGCAAACGCGAGATCCAGCGTGGTATCGTGGGCTCGAGGCACAGATGGCCCGTGCGGGGTCTCGTATTCAAACCAACCGCGATCAGGCTTTGCTGCTGCTCCATTCAGCTCAGGACGAGGCCGACACGACTTTTCCGACCGCAGATCTGGCCCTGACTAATGCCGACGAGATCGCCCCGCCAGAAGGTGAGGAAGCGCTGTTCCAGGCGATCGCGGAAAGCCGCCCGCGAGATCTTGCGGCGGGGCGTTCGCTGACTGGTCCGCATCGCGCCGATCTGGCGGCGACCTATCGCGCGAAGGGCGTCGCGGCGAAGCACTGTTCGACTGGCGAACAGAAGGCATTGCTGATCAGTCTGGTGCTTGCCAATGCCCGCGCGCTGGCACGCGATTTCCAAACGCCGCCGATCCTGCTGCTGGACGAGGTGGCCGCCCATCTTGACGCGGGACGGCGTCAGGCGCTTTATACAGAGATCACGGCACTCGGCTGTCAGGCTTGGATGACGGGCACGGGACCGGAACTTTTCGACGGTTTGCAGGATGCACTGCGCCTTTCGGTGCAAGAGCGAACCGGCACATCGGTGCTGGAGACGGTGTGATGGATCAACGGGTTTCAATGATCACCCTCGGCGTGGCCGACTTGGAGAGGGCTGGTGCGTTCTACTCGGCGCTTGGCTGGCAAAAGGCGGCCGAAAGCCAGCCAGGGATAACGTTCTACCAGTGCCCCGGCATGGTCCTGGGGCTGTTTCCGCTGGACGAACTGGCAAAGGATCAGGGTCGTCCAGGCGCTCATTTGGGATCGGGTGCGATGAACATCGCGCAAAACCAGCCCGATCGTCAGGCGGTCGATGCGGTCTTCGAACAAGCGATCGGCGCCGGGGCGACGTCGATGAAACCCCCGCAGGAGGTTTTCTGGGGTGGTTATTCTGGATACTTCGCAGATCCTGACGGGCACGCATGGGAGATCGCGCACAACCCGTTCTTTCCGCTGGCGCGCGATGGAACGCTGACGCTGCCGAGTGAAATCGACCGGGAGATCGAAACATGACCATCACCATCACAGAGATCCTGCTTTATGCTGTCGCCCTGACCGTGCTGGTGATGACCCCGGGTCCCGTCGTCGTCGCGACGATTGCCAAGACGCTGGCCTCGGGCTGGCGCTCGTCCCTGCCGCTCGCCGCCGGGGTATCGATCGTCGACGTGCTCTGGCCATTGCTTGCTATTCTCGGCCTGTCCGCGCTTGTGCAGGCCAACGCCGAGGTGCTGCAATGGATGCGCTATATCGGCGGCGCGATCCTGATCTGGATGGGCTGGCGGCTGATCGTCGGTTCGCGCACGGCATTGGACACCGACCCCGACCCGAGCCTGATGCGCCGCAACGCGTGGCAGGGCTTCTTGGCCGGTGTTCTGGTGAACCTTGGCAATCCCAAGAGCATTGTCTTCTTCATCGGCATCCTGCCGAACCTGTTCGACATCCCGACGCTTACGGGGCTGGATATCGCGATCATCCTGGTCATGAGCGCGGCGGTACCCTTCCTGGGCAACGTTGTCTGGGCGCTGGCGGCGAACCGGGCACGGCGGTTCCTGACCTCGGCCCGTGCGGTGCGCTGTGTCAACCAGGCCTCCGGCGGTGCTCTGGCAGGCGCTGGCGCCGTGATCGCCGCAACATAGAGGGGCGTCTCATGACCATCGAATGGTACCAGCTTCTGCTCTACGCCATGGCCTACACGGTCATGGTGGTCTCGCCCGGGCCCTTCATGGCGGCCATCGTCGCGCGTTCCGCCGCCTTTGGCTTTCCGGCAGGCGCCTCGATGGCCCTGGGCGGCTGGTTTGCCGAGAAGATCTGGATCCTCTGTGCGATCTTCGGCCTTGCCGTGATCGCCGCACAGTTCGAGAACCTTCTGATCGTGCTCAAGCTGGTCGGGGCCGCCTGGCTCATCTGGCTGGGGCTCAAGCTGATCTTCGGCTCGACCGGCATGATCTCGACCGAGGTCGAGACCCGGCGCGAACCGTTCTGGCGCGGCGTCGCCACGGGCTTCCTGATCAACATCGGCAACCCGAAGGCCGCCCTGTTCTTCATGGTGCTGTTCCCGGGCTTCTTCGACATGACGCGGATCGGTTGGGTTGATGCAGTCGTCATCATCGCCGTGTCGATGCCGATTGGAGCCGCGTCCGATCTGGGGTATGCTTGGCTCGCCGATCGGGCGCGCCGGATGTTGAAGAACCAGAAGACAGCCAAGCGGATCGATCAGGCCACCGGCGGTGTTTTGGCGGGGGCTGGTGTGGCAATCGCGTCCGTGTAGGGGAGGACCGACATGAGCATGATCCAGCGGGCGATCGTACTGCTCGTGCTGGCGGCTCTCACCGGGTTCTGCGGTGTCCCGGTGCTTGCGATCATGTTCGCTGTCGGGGGACTTCTGCTGCTGGATGCGGTGCTTCTCTTCGGGCTTCTGAGGGCGCTGGCGCGTTTGCGCCGCAACTGACGAAAAATCACACGAAAATCAACGGAAACAGGCGCTTTGAGCGGTATTTTTAGCTCTTTTTTCGGGACTCTCGGGTGCCGACTGGTTAAAGTCTGGAACCCAAGAACGAGAGGTCGAAATTGACCGAAAACGAGCAGAACGAAAACCAGCCAGAGCCCGAATACGGTGCCGACTCGATCAAGGTCCTGAGGGGCCTGGAGGCGGTGCGCAAGCGCCCGGGAATGTACATCGGCGACACCGATGACGGGTCGGGCCTGCACCACATGGTCTACGAGGTCGTCGACAACGCGATTGACGAGGCCCTGGCCGGTCACGCGGACCTGGTGAAGGTCACGCTTCATGCCGACGGCGCCGTCAGCGTCAGTGACAACGGACGTGGCATCCCGACAGATATGCACCCGGAGGAAGGGATCTCGGCTGCCGAGGTCATCATGACCCAGCTTCATGCAGGCGGAAAGTTCGACCAGAACTCCTACAAGGTCTCTGGCGGTCTTCACGGTGTCGGCGTGTCGGTCGTGAATGCGCTCTCGGACTGGCTCGAGCTGACGATCTGGCGCGACGGCAACGAGCACAAGGCGCGGTTCGAGCATGGCGAGACGGCGCAAGCCTTGGAGGTGACGGGCGATGCCGACGGCCGCAAGGGCACGATGGTCAAGTTCCATGCCTCGGACCAGACCTTCACCAACATCGAGTACAAGTTCGCGACGCTCGAGCACCGTCTGCGCGAGCTTGCCTTCCTGAACTCAGGCGTGCGCATCCATCTGCGCGACCAGCGCACCTCCGAGATCCGTGAGGAAGAACTCTATTACGAAGGTGGGGTCGAGGCCTTCGTGCGCTATCTCGACCGCTCGAAGACGGCACTGATCCAGGATCCGATCACCGTGCGCGGCGAGAAGGACGGCATCTCCGTCGAGGTCGCCATGTGGTGGAACGATGGCTACCACGAGAACGTTCTGGCCTTCACGAACAACATCCCGCAGCGCGACGGTGGCACGCACCTCGCCGGCTTCCGGGGTGCTCTGACTCGCACGATCAACGCCTATGCGGCGTCTTCGGGCATCGCGAAGAAGGAGAAGGTCAACCTCTCCGGCGACGATGCGCGCGAAGGCTTGACATGTGTCCTGTCCGTCAAGGTGCCAGACCCGAAGTTCTCTTCGCAGACCAAGGACAAGCTGGTCTCGTCCGAAGTCCGGCCCGCGGTCGAGAGTCTGATGAACGAGAAGCTTTCCGAGTGGTTCGAGGAGAACCCGCAGCTTGCCCGTGCGGTTGTCTCGAAGATTGTCGAAGCCGCATTGGCACGGGAAGCCGCGCGCAAGGCGCGGGAGCTGCCCCGGCGCAAATCGGTGATGGACATCGCCTCGCTGCCCGGCAAGCTCGCCGATTGTCAGGAGAAGGATCCATCCAAGTCCGAGCTGTTCCTGGTCGAGGGCGACTCAGCCGGGGGATCTGCCAAGCAGGGCCGATCGCGCCACAATCAGGCCGTGCTGCCGCTGCGCGGCAAGATCCTGAACGTCGAGCGGGCGCGCTTCGACCGGATGCTGTCGAGCCAGGAGATCGGCACCCTGATCACGGCGCTGGGGACCGGGATCGGCCGCGACGAGTTCAACATCTCGAAGCTGCGCTACCACAAGATCATCCTGATGACGGATGCGGACGTTGACGGCGCGCATATCCGGACGCTGCTTCTGACTTTCTTCTATCGCCAGATGCCGGAACTGATCGAAGGCGGTTACCTCTTCATCGCGCAGCCGCCGCTCTACAAGGTCACGCGCGGCAAGTCCGAGGTCTACCTGAAGGATCAAGCGGCGCTGGATGACTACCTGATCGCGCAAGGCGCCGAGGGCGGCGTGCTGAAGCTTGGAACCGGTGCCGAGATCGGCGGCCAGGACCTGATCCGCGTGGTCGAGGAAGCGCGGTCAGCGCGCGCTGTTCTGAATGCCTTCCCGACCCACTACCCGCGCTTTGTGCTGGAGCAGATGGCGATCGAAGGCGCTGTTCAGCCCAACCCGGACGCCGAGGCGATCAAAGCCGTGGCCGGGCGCCTGGACGGACTGGCACCCGAGACCGAACGCGGCTGGACCGGTGATGTCACTACGGACGGCGGTGTCCGCTTCACCCGCATCGTGCGCGGCGTGGCCGAAGTTCGTACGATCGACGGCATGGCCTTGCGCAGCGCCGAGGCACGCAAGCTTGCCTCGCTCTCAGACGCGCTGGCGGAAACCTACGGTGCGGCGTCAACCTTGATCCGCAAGGACAAGGAGGTCCCGATCCGCGCGCCGTCAGCCCTGCTGGATGTGATCACGTCGGAAGGCGAGAAAGGTATCACTCTGCAGCGCTACAAGGGGCTGGGCGAGATGAATGCCGAACAGCTCTGGGAGACGACGCTGGATCCCGAAGCGCGCACGCTTCTGCAGGTCCGGATCGACCACATGGCCGAGGCTGATGAGATCTTCACCAAGCTGATGGGGGACGTTGTTGAACCGCGCCGCCAGTTCATTCAGGAGAACGCCCTCAGCGTCGAAAATCTGGACATCTGAGCCCCCGAGCGGCACTGTCAGAGACTGCAACGGATTGGCTCGGGGGAGTGACCGTGAAACGTGTCTTGCTCGGACTCTCAATGGCGGGGCCACTTCTTGTGGCCTGTGCGCAGCAGGGCGCGCAGGCACCGCAGCAGGCTCAGCCGGAACCCGCGCTGCCGCCGCAACCAACCATAACGCAGCCCGAGAATTACAACCTGAACGGTGGCACGATGACCGTGATCACCGAACCCGCACCACCCGTGCGCCGCACGACCGCGGCGTTGGATCTGGTCGAATCCCAGTCATTGCTGGATGTCGCACGGCAAGCCTCCGTGCGGGTCGTCAATGCCGATGCAGGTCCGAACTCAGTCGCGGGTGCTGTGGCGCCGCCGACCGAAGACGTGGCTCTCAGGATCGAACAGACGCTGCTCGGGCGCCTCGGCAACGTGTTCTCGCTGGCGGTGAAGGTGAACCAGATCGGCAATCCCTCACGCGCGTTCCCGTTCAATGAGGCGGGCGCACGCGAACTGGCCACCCAGCTCACGGAAGCCGGGCTGAAGGGATATGCGCTGGATGTGCGAACCGAGGCGCTGGATATCGAAACCGCCGGGGGCACCATCGAGAACCCGGTCGAAACGTTCAGTCTGGCGGGTCAGATGCGGGCACGGTTGATCGATTTGTCCGACGGCAGTGTTCTCCGGCAGGGTATGTGTACTGACAAACAGGCCATGGGCACGCTGCGCGAAATCTTCGTGGCCGAAGGCCGTCCTGTTCCGCCCTCGGCGCAAGCGACGGCAGAGGCCGCCCCGCAGCAGGCGGAAACAGAAGCGACCGAGCAGCCCGAAGCGGACGGAACTCCGAAGCCAGCCGACGAGACATCGGCCGCCGCACTGGCTTTGATTCAGAAGACCGACGAGTCCCCGAAATCGCAGAAGCTCGAGGCATCCGAGGCGACAGCGACGCCGCTGGCGCCCGTTGCCGAAACACCGGACGCAACGCAACAGACCGCTGCGGCATCAGATCCAACACCCGAACCGCCGGCACCCGCCGCACCGGAGCCACCGGAACAAACAGCTCCGATCGAGACGCCTGCGATCGCGGCATCTCTGGCACCACTCGAAACTGCTGCCGTCGAGGCACCGGCGGCAACTCCAGAAGCGCCACCGACACAGCCGGACCCAGAAGTTCAATCCGTCGCCGCTGACACCGTCGCCTCTGTTCAGGCTGATCCGGTGGTACCGGCGGCGGCCGAAAATACCGAGGCACAAACTCCCGTTCAGGAGCAACCCGAACAGCAACCCGTGACGGCTCAAGAGCGCGTTCAACAGGCGCTCAGGCAAGCGCCACCGTCGGACGCCGAGATCGCCGCGCAACGGCAAGCGACAGTTCAGGCCGAGGAGGCTCAGCGTGCACGCGATCTCCCGCTTCGCCGGACCGGCGCTTTCTCGGCCGTCGTTCAGGGCGCATTCAACGAGGCTGGCGACATTGGCGATGGACGCGTTCAGCCGCGCCGCGGCGTTCGCCTCGAAGATGGGACGGTCAAACAGACGGCACAGCTCCCGTCGCTGGCATTTGGCACCTTGCTGGCCAGTCAGGCGAATGCGCCGCTGACACTTCCGGAGCCCGGCGCTTCGGGCCGGGTTTCCGATGGCGCCGCAGAGCGGCTGATCCGCAAATGCACCGAAGAGTTGTGGCAGATACTGCTGCCACGCTGACCTTTGACCCGGAAGGGCTCGTTATGACAGATGCAAAACCCCGGCTCGTCGGGATGAACCACATCGCACTTGAAGTCGGCGACATAGACGCCGCACTCGACTTCTGGGGCGCGATCTTCGACATCACGCTGCGCGGTCGCAGCGAGACGATGGCGTTCATCGACATGGGCGACCAGTTCATCGCGCTGGCAAAGTCCGACACACCGCATCGCGACGACGAGCGTCATTTCGGCCTGATCGTCGACGACCGGTCCCGGATCCGCGAACTTGCCGAGGCTGCTGGCGCCGAGATCCTGCCCACAGGTCGGCTCGATTTTCTCGATCCCTGGGGCAACTTCATTCAGGTGATCGAGTATCGCGATATCCAGTACTCCAAGACCGACGCGGTGCTGGCGGGCATGGGTATGGACGATCTTGAAAAGACCGAGGCGGCAAAACAGGAGCTTGCCGCCAAGGGAATGCTGTAGGGCCGCACGCGGCTCACATTTCGAGTTCTTCGAAGATCCGCTTGGCGATCCGGAAGGTCGAGACCCCGGCAGGCACCCCGCAATAGATCGAGATCACGTGCAGAGCGGCGCGCAGTTCGTCCTTTGTGCAGCCGTTCTTGATCGCACCCCGGAAGTGAAGCTCGAATTCCTCCATCCGGTTCAACGCGGCGATCATCGTCAGGTTCATCAGGCTGCGCGTCTTTGGATCCAGCGTGTCGTCGCCCCAGCCGAAGCCCCAGCACCACGCCGTCATCGCCTCTTGAAACGGGCGGTTGAAATCATCCGCATTCTCGAAAACCTTGTCGACGTATTCCGCGCCCAACGTGCCTTTCCGTTGCTCCAGGCCCTTGGCGAGCATGTCGTTGTCCATGTGATCCTCCCTTGCGATATCGCGGCTTCGGTGTCGCGGGCATCCTTGACGCCCCCGTCAGGCGCCAGCAAGCATGATGTTCTTTCCGCGACAAGGAGCCCCCTTTGGCTCACTTCCTTGATGGGACCGACCGGGACAGCCCCGCGATGGCTGGCGCGCTGATGCTGGGCGCGCTCGCGATCCTGGCCGTGCAGGACTCGCTGGTCCGCCTTGCGGGGTTCTCGCTGTCGTTCTGGCAGTTCCAGGCGATCCGGGCCACGTCGAACTTCGTTCTGCTCTGTCTGACCGGCCTCATCTTCCTGCGCGCCCTGCCACCCTGGCCGCGAAAGCTCTGGGCCGTCGTTCTGCGCAGCCTGATGATGATCTTCGCGACCGTATTCTTCTTTGGCGCGATCCCGAAGGTCACGACGGTCGAGATGGCGGCCGGCCTCTACACCTATCCGATCTTCGTCACGATCCTGTCGGCGACCGTGCTGGCTGAGCCGGTTGGCTGGCGCCGCGTGCTTGCTGTTGTGGTCGGCGCCTTGGGGGCCGTGTTGATCCTTCAACCCTTCGAAGCGGAGTTCGAGCCGATCAAGCTGATGCCGATCGGGGCCGGGCTCTGCTACGCGGGTAACGTGATCCTGACCCGGCGCTGGTGCCGGGGTGAGAGCACGCTGACACTCGGCGTCGCCACTGCGATTTCGTTCATGGTGATCGGCACGGTCGGGTGCGTGGTCCTGACGGCTTTCCCGGCATCGGATCAGGCGCGCGAGGCCATCCCGTATCTGGCCTTCGGTTGGCGCGAGATGACCTGGGTTCTGCTTGGCATCACGCTTGTCTGCTCCGTCCTGAACGCCGCATCGAATGTGATGCTGGTCAAATCCTACCAGTCCGCCGAGTCGAGCTGGCTCGCTCCAATCGACTACTCTTATCTGATCTTCGCCAGCCTCTGCGGATTGCTGTTCTTCGGGGACTGGCCCGATGCGTGGCAGGTTGCCGGGATGCTCCTGATCGCGGCGGCGGGGATCTTCACCGCCTGGCGAGAGCGCATCGCTACGCACAGACGATCCGGCAGTGCCGCGTAACAACCACCACCGGATCGAGTACTATCAGCCTTCAGGATGCCATCAACCCGCCATCGACAAACAACTCAACGCCGTTGACATATGATGCCGCAGGCGAGGCCAGGAACGCTATGGTCTCGGCCACTTCCTCGGGGCGACCATAACGTTTCAACGGGTTCGCGGCCGCGCGGTCGGTCTTGACCTGAGCGATCACCTCGTCCGGCAACCCAGTCTTCGACCAGGCTGGGGTCTCGACCGGCCCGGGGCTGACGGTGTTCACCCGGATACGCCGGTCGGACAGCGTCGGCACCAAGGCTTTGGTCATCAGGGACAACGCGGCCTTAGTGGCACCGTAAACGCCAGTGGCTGGAGAGCCGCGATCACCCGCAATCGAGCCGATGTTGATGATGCTTGCGTCTTCGTTCAGCACCGTGGTCAAGGCTTGCACTGTCAGCCAGGGGCCGCGCACATTGATCCCGAAGACGTCGTCGATCTTGGCGGCATCCCAGGCGCCAAGAGGCGCGAAAGGCGTCACACCGGCATTGAGAACCAGGATGTCGAGACCCGCTGTCTCCGCGCCGCTCCACGCGGCCAGCGCTTCGATATCTTCAGAGGATCCAGCATCACTCACCCGCGTCTTCAGCCCGGGAACAGCCGCAGCGGCGTCGGCCAGCCGATCGGAACTGCGTCCGGTGATCAACACCTCCGCTCCTCGGCCTTTCAACAACCGGGCGGTTTCCAACCCGATCCCGGTCGAGCCGCCGGTGATCAGTGCAGTCTTACCGCTCAGCTCAAGGTTCCGAAAGGTCATGTCTTTTCTCCTTTGGTTCGCGTCTGCGCCGTGCAGCTTGCGTTTTGTACTGATTGGTATAGATAGAAGCCTGACCGCGCATTCAAGAGGAAAAATACTGAATGGTACAAAAAAGATCTGGCAGGCCGCGCGGCTTCGATCCTGAGATGGCCGTGATGCAGGCGGTCGAGGTGTTCTGGGCCAACGGCTACGAGGGTGCGTCGCTTGACGACCTAACCCGGGCGATCGGCATCAACCGGCCCAGCCTGTACGCGACTTTTGGCGACAAGCGGCGCCTGTTCCTGGCGGCAATCCAGGCTTATGGTCAGACGATCAGCGGCACCGCCGTGGATGCGTTCGAGGCAGCGCCGACGCTTCACGAGGCCGTGCAGATCTTTTTCCAGACCGCGCTCGAAAACGCGACAAGGCCCGGCAAACCGCAGGGATGTCTCATCGGATCAGCCGCAGTCGCAAGCGCCAACGATGTCGAAGGTGTCGGTGATCTGATCCGGCAGATGTCACTGCGCAGCCGGGCGGGATTGCAAGCCCGGTTCGATCAGGCGATCGCTGATGCAGATCTGCCGCCGGACTTTCCGTCAGAGCGCCGGGCCGCTCTGATGATCGAGCTGATGCAGGGGCAGGTCCACCGCGCCCGCATCGGAGACAGCCGTGACGCGATTGCGGAAGGTCTCGAAGACCGCGTGTCCGCCGTTCTTGCTGTACAGAGCTCGAGTATTCAGAACAGCCCCTCGTAGATCCGCCGTGGGATCTCGATCTCGATCAGCGTGAAACGATCGGCGGCGAGCGCATCCTGCAACGCGGGGCCAGCCTCGCCCGGGCCGCTGACGGTGACGCCGTTCCCACCGTAGAGCTTCGCGACATCTGCGAACCGCGTCCGTTCAAAATCCACTCCGGCGTTCTGCAATCCTGACCGGCGCTGCTTCAATTCGATCAAAGCCAGTGAGCGATCGACGAACACCACGACAACCAGCGGCGCACCCAGATCCCGCAATGTGCCCAACTCGCCCATCACCATCTCCAGCCCGGCATCGCCCATGAACGCGATCACCGGCGCGTCCGGTTTGGCCAATTTGTAACCCATGCCAAGCGGCAGCGCGCAGCCCATGGTGCAGAGCCCTGTCGACTGCAACACCGCGCGCGGGTGCTCGGCCTTCCACTGCTGGCTCAGCAGGATGCGATGCGCGCCGGAATCGATTGTGATCGTCGTCTCGGGTGGAGAGACGGCGAGCATCTCGGCAATTGCGTGATCGGGACCCCATTCGGTTCGCGTGGCGAACGTCTCCCAATACGTCGTGTTGAGTGCATCGACCTCACCCGAGGGCCAGCCCGATTTCGGATCCATGTCCAGCGCTTGGAGACCGCTCGTGACCGAACAGATCCAGGAATGCGCCGCGTGGTGCATGTCGTGATCGTTCGGTGCATGGGCGAATTCGATAACCTTCGCCGGGTCCCACGGCGCTTGCCAGCCGGTGCGCATCTCGATCGGATCGTAGCCCAGCGCGAGGATACAATCGGCCTGCTCGAAGATTGGCAACACCACGGTATCGGCCAGCGGAGACAACCCGTGCCCACCGAGCGACAGCGGATGCGTCTCTGGCAGGACGCCCTTTGCCTTGTAGGTTGTCAGGACCGGTGTGGTGTGACGCTCGGCGAAGGCACGGACAGCCTCGGGTCCGCCCGGTTCGTTCAACCCGTCGTTTCCGACCATCAGAATTGGGCGTTCAGCCATTGCGAAGATCGCGCGCGCAACCTCCAGACTCGGGCCTGACGGCGCGGTCGGGGCGAGCGGGCCATGTGCCCAGGCGCGCGGGGCAGGGTGATCGGCATCGGCCACGCGGATCGGCAAATCGATATGAACCGGGCCCGGACGCCCGGCCAGCGCGATCCCGACAGCCTTGTCGATCATCACATCGACGGCACCGGCCTGCGCCGTGAACGAGGCCTTGCAGACCTCGCGAAAGACAGCCGCGTGGTCGAAGACCTGATGGTTGTAGCTCAGAGCATCCGCGGCATCGACACAGCCTGACAGCACGATCAGTGGAACCCGGTCCTGCTCGGCATTCGCGACCACGTTGAAGGCGTTCGCCACGCCCGGCCCGACAGTCGCCACCAGAACCGCGGGCGCCCCGGTTGCGTTCCAGACGCCCTCGGCCATGAAGCCTGCCGCGTTTTCGTGCTTGGTCAGGATGAACCGGATGCCCGCGCGCTCAAGCGCATCGATCAGCGTCAGCACCTCGCCACCCGGAATGCCGAAGGCCATGCGCACGCCCGCAGCGTACAGCCGAGCCGCGATCACATCTGCTGAGTTCATCGAATGATCCTTCACGTCACGCTCGGGGCCTCGCCGTGGCCACCCTTATCGCCGTGTCCTAGGTGTTTGAGAATCGAAAGGGAAACGAGAATTTCTTACCAATGATGTGAGAGACTTTGGCAGCGTTTCAGTCGCCATCGAACTCACATAGTACGTGGAGGTCGATCCCCATCGCGCGCAATTTGTTCGAACCACCCAGATCCGGAAGATCGATGATGAAGGCCGCCGCCGCGATATCGCCGCCGAGTTGCTCGACCAGTTTTATCCCGGCTTCGGCCGTGCCACCGGTTGCCAGCAGATCGTCGATCAGCAAGACGCGCGTACCCGCATGGATGGCATCCTCGTGGATCTCCATCTCCGCCTCGCCGTATTCCAACTCGTAGGCGACCTTGATGGTCGAGCCCGGCAGCTTGCCCGCCTTGCGGATCGGGACAAACGGCAGGCCCAGCTTGTAGGCGACCGCACCGCCCAGGATGAACCCGCGCGCATCCATGCCGACGACAACGTCCAGCGCCTCGGCCGTGTAGGGGTTCGCCATCCCGTCAATTGCCAGCCGGAAACCCGTGGCATCGTTGAACAGCGTGGTGATGTCGCGGAATTGGATCCCCGGCACCGTTAAGTCGGGGATTGGCCGGATTTAATCCCGGACGGGCTTGGTCTCGTGCATCGCGGGCAGCCCTTTCAGATACGGCCCGCGAGCTTAGTCAGGCACCGCGCAAAGGCAATGGCATCAAGGCCGACCCTGCCCGGAGACGACGCATTTCATTTGTCGTCGTAAAGCCATGAAGGCAGCCAGTTCAACCGGCTCTGTTGGTAGTCTTGGCGCCGCGTCAGCGGAGCCAGCAGGCTCGCGGTATGCAAGCTCATGATCTACTCCTATCGATACTATGTGCAATGTATATACATTTGAGTGGTGATCCTTTCAAGAGAGACCGCAGAGACAATTCTTGATCAGTGTATGCAGCGATCGGGGGCGTTGCGCGCCGGCCCTTCTGATACGGACAGGCGTTGAACGTCAGCGCCAGCGGACGTGCGATAAACAGATTTATTTGAGCCACCGGCCAAATCGAGCGGTCAGGCTTGGGTCGCGACTGTCCCAAACCTGTGCCGCTCGACTCTCCTACCGGCGGCGATACTCAGGCGGATTGACTTCGCCGGGGCGTCACGCCCGCCAGAACCTGGGCAAACTTGTCGGAGTCCACGTTCCCTCCGCACAGGATCACGCCGACCTTCTTGCCCTGCAACGCATCGCGTTCCTGCAATGCGGCGGCGAGGGGTGCAGCGCCCGCGCCCTCTGCCACGTTGTGCGTGTCGGTGTAGTACGCGCGCATGGCCTCGGCGACCTCGTCATCAGTGACGCGCACCACGCGGGCAGCGCCACGATGGATGATCTCGACCGGTTGCTCCCAGGGTGCACGGCAATCCATGCCATCGGCCAGCACGGTGTTCGTCGTGTTGGTCGTGATGACCTTGCCCGCCTCGAAGCTCAGCGCATAAGCCTCGGCCCCGGCCGAGACGACGCCGACGATCTCGGTCTTCAATCCCAGCAGGTCGCGCACTGTGATCAGCCCGCAAATGCCCGAGCCCATGCCGATCGGCACATAGACGACATCCAGATCGGGCACCGCTTGGAACAACTCCAGCGCATAGGTCGCGACCCCGCGCACCAGCGGCTCATGGAACGGGCCTATGATGTGCTTGCCCTCTTCCTTGCCGCGCCTGACGGCCTCCTGCCGCGCATCCTCGAAATCCTCGCCAAAGGTCTCGACCGACGCGCCCCAGCCGCGCATCGCCGCGTTCTTCTCGACCGAGTTGCCCTTGGGCACCAGCACCTCGACCGGAATGCCATAAGCGCGCGCCGCGAACGGAATCGACTGGCCATGATTGCCGCGCGTGGCCGTCACGATGGCCGGGCAATCCGGCTCGGCGCGCGATAGCTCGTCCAGATAGATCAGCCCGCCACGCACCTTGAAGGCGCCCGTTGGTGTGTGGTTCTCGTGCTTCACCCAGATCTCGGTGCCCAGCCGTTCGGCCAGAAGCGGCCACGCGTATTGTGGCGTCGGCGACATGTGCCGGTGCACCGTCTCGCGGGCTGCGTGCAGGGCATCCAGGGTGAACAGCGTCATGGCGAACTCCGGCGTCGATTGCGCAGACCGGACTTTCGTGCAACGCTAACTGGCAATCAAGGAGACATGTCATGCGCCTTCGATTGGGTTGTTCGCTTGAGTTCGAACTGCCCCAGCCAACGCCGATGATCGCCATGCTCAATGTCCATTATTCGCAGATCCCGTTTCTTGAGCAGCCCGATATTCTGCGGGCGGCGCCGGCCGTTCCGCTCTCGAACTACCGGGACGGCTTCGGCAACTGGTGCACGCGGTTTGTGGCACCGGCAGGGGCGTTCCGGATCGGCACCGACGGTGTCATCCGTGTCGACGGCGCCGAGGATCCGCGCGCGCCCGAGGCCATACAACACCCCGTCGAGGCGCTGCCCGCCGACACGCTGCCCTATCTGCTCGGCAGCCGCTATTGCGAGACCGACAGGTTGATGGACGAGGCCTGGCAGCGCTTCGGTTCGGTCCTTGCCGGTTGGGCCCGGGTGGACGCGATCTGCACCTATGTCCATCACCACATCCAGTTCGATTACATGCAGGCGCGCGCCACCCGCACAGCGGCCGAGGTGAACGCCGAACAGGTTGGCGTGTGTCGCGATTTCGCGCACCTCGCGGTGGCGTTCTGCCGATGCCTGAACATCCCCGCGCGCTATTGCACCGGGTATGTCAGCGACATCGGCCAGCCGCCGCCTTATCCACCGATGGATTTCGCCGCCTGGATCGAGGTTTACCTGAGCGGCCAGTGGTGGACCTTTGATCCCAGAAACCTCGTCCCCCGGCGAGGCCGGGTGCTGCTCGCGCAGGGCCGCGCTGCTGCCGATGTGCCGCTGCCCCACAGCTTCGGACCGAATGTCCTGACAGGGTTCGAGGTCTGGATCGCGGAAGCGACGGACTGAGCCCCTGCCCGGCGCGGCATCGGAATAAACGGTGCTCCGGCAACCGTTTGGGCATAGTATGGCGATCAGCAGAAGCCGACTCGCTCGAGTGCGCTCAAGCGGCGAGCGCGCAGATCAGAAGGACACAAGATGCGCTTGATATCGATCTTCTTCGGCATGGCTCTTTTCCTGAGCGCCTGTGCGCAAGAGCCTGTGATCGAAGCCAATTACGACGCCTCGCAAGACTTCGGAACCTACCAGACATTCGCCTGGGCGCGGGACGAGCCGATGGACGTCCTCGGCCTGCTCGGCCCGACACCGCGTACGGCGGAAAAGCTTCTGACCGGAATCCGAAGCAACCTCGAAAGCAAGGGCTTCGCCTACACCCAGGACCGGAGTGCCGCGGATTTCCTGGTGCAGTTCACCGTTGGCGCGCGTGACGGTGTCGAGGTTTGGAATGTCCCGAATGACCTCAGCAATCGCGTCTGGTGGGGCCGCTCGGTCTATGGAACTCAGTCGGTCGCGCAGACCTATACCGAGGGCCAGCTCGCGATTGATATCGTCGACAGCGCCAGTCAGATCCCGGTCTGGCACGGGGCGGCTTCAAAGCGGATGACGCCAGAAGAACTCAACAATCCCGATCCGAACGTGCAAACGATTATCGACGACGTGCTTTCGAGCTTTCCGCCAGACAGCTGAGATGCAGCCCATTCGCTGATGGCGCGCGACGGATCAGTTGCGCGCGATCGGGATCAGGATTTCGTTCCGGCGCAGCGGCGGCAGGGTCCAGGGCGGATTGTAGCCAGCCGCCTCGGGCGGGCCGACCGGCTCTAGCCCTTCGGCCTGCAGCCGGTCCTGCAAAAGCTTGGTGTTCTCAGCGATGGCCGGATCGCGAAACAGGCCCGAAAAACGCAGCACCGCGACCCGGCGGGACGGGATCGTCGAAAGCCGCACGGATGGATCGGTCGGCTCAGGTGCCGTCTCTGTCGTGAAGTCGTCGGGCAGCACGAACAGCATTTCAACGCGGCCGTCCGCATCGGCGCCGCGCAAGACAGGCGCGGTCATGGCGATCTCGGTCGAATCCTCGGGCGATTGCAGCACGGGTGCTGTCATTGCGATCTTGTCCTGCGCCCGGTTCGCGCCCGAGATGTAATCGAACAGCTTGCCGAACGCGTCACTCGATCCTTCAGACATCGCGGTCGCGACGACGACCAATTCGGGGTAGTCGCGGATCTCGAACGATCCTTCCGAACGGACCACGTCATAGTTCGGCTCCGGCGCTGCCGGGCCGCCAAAGACCGAACAGGCGCTGAGCAGTGTCATGGCCGCCACGGCAGCGATCGCAGGCAATCGGTAAATCGGCATTGGCTGGGTCCATCTGAAACTTGCATTGCGACAAAGATAGCCTCCGAAGATCCGGCGGCCAGTTTGCTCAGGCCGCGAGCGACCGGGGACGCGCATCGTCCTTGAACGCCTTGTAGGACGAAATGAACCGTTCGATCCGTGCCGTCATCGGTGGAGATTCGGGTGCGATGCCCAGAAGATCGAACAGCCGCTCCGCGGGCACGAAGGCCTTTTCCTTCCGGTCATAGAAGGCCGCCGCCGACAACACGACCGAAGCGATCTGCCCGTCGAATGCCCCGCCGACCATGCGATATGCGTGCTCGAAGATCTGGATCTCGTCATCCCAGTAGATCAACCGCGATTCCAGATCGAAACGCTGCCAGATCCGCAGCTCGCGCCTGAAGAGAACGGCGTTGTAGGTCACAATCGGCGCCCAGCCGTTCTTCGCGACATGCTTCGCAATCCCGCTGCGAAGCGCCAGATCCAAGCGCCCCAGGTCGGCGATCGACAGATACCGCCCGTTCGTCATGTGAATGTTCATGTCGATGTCGGTCGGTAGAACCCGGAACCGCATCACGGATAGATCCTCGGGCGAGGTCAGCTTCGCGCGCAGCCAGAACGTCGCCAGCAGGCGCAGCATCCGAAACAGCAGGTTCATGCGACACACCTTTCCCGCGAACCGGGGTTTCCGTTCAGGTAAGGTGTGGCACCGGGAATGAAAGGGTACGGCGCACCGCACCCCTCCATGACGTTACGACAGCAGCAACCCGCCATCCACGTCGATTGTCGTGCCGGTGATGAAATCGTTCTCGACCGCGAAGATCAGGCCATGCGCGACTTCGTCCGACGTGCCGCCACGCGGGATCAGGTGATTGGCCGTGACCTTGGCGTACAGCTCTTCGCGCTCCTTGCCCTGAAGTGCGACCATTGGTGTGTCGATGAACCCCGGCGCGACCGAGTTGATGCGGATCGGCGCAATCTCGGGCGCCACGCCGCGCACGAACTGCTCGACGGCGCCGCCGACCGAGCCAATCGCGATCTGACCCGGTTTGATCTTGCGCGCGGGCGTGCCAGTGACCAACACGATGCATCCGCCCTCGGCGACATGCGGCGTTCCGTAGCGCACGACATGGGCATAGCCCCACATCTTGTCGAACGAGGCTTTGAAGCCGTCCATGTCCATCTGCATGAATGGGCCGACCGCGCGGTCGCCGCCGGTCGCCGCCGAGATCAGGATGTCAAACGGCGCGAGCTTCTCGAACAGCGCTTGCAGACCTTCGCGATCTCGCACGTCGCATTGCTCCAGTCTGATGCCTGGTCCCGGATCGCCGGCCTTCGACGGATCGCGGCTGATCGCAATCACCTCGCCGGCACCCTTTGCCACCAGTTGCTGGCACGTCGCCAGACCAATGCCCGAGGTTCCGCCGAAGACGACGGCCTTCTTGCCTGTGATGTCCATGTCTCTCTCCCTTTACTGAGCGTTCTGGTTCAATACCCGGCCCGCCACGGCATCCAGCTTGGCGATCAGATCCGGGTCGCGTTTCTCCGGCGCCGTGATGATGGCGTATTCCAGCGCGCGGTCGCAGCCCTCGGGGCAGACGTCCGGGCGGTCGGCCATCAGCGGTACCACGGTCTCAATCAGCTTCTTGGCCTTCTCGCCATTGCCGTGCATGACCTCCAGGATCGAGGTGATGTCGACCTCGCCATGATCCGGATGCCAACTGTCATAATCGGTCACCATGGCGACCGTCGCATAGCAAAGCTCGGCCTCGCGGGCCAGCTTGGCCTCGGGCATATTGGTCATGCCGATCACATCGCAGCCCCAGCTTTCGCGGTACATCTTCGATTCGGCCAATGAGGAGAACTGCGGCCCCTCCATCGCCAGATAGGTGCCGCGCGCATGATACGAGATCCCGGCCGCCATCGCCGCATGGGCCAGATGGCTGTGCAGCCGCATACAGATCGGATGCGCGACCGACACGTGCGCGACACAGCCCGATCCGAAGAACGTTTTCTCGCGGTTGACCGTGCGGTCGATGAACTGGTCGACCATGACGAAATGGCCGGGC
>JBHJIZ010000099.1:0-18857 GCA_050043005.1 Paracoccaceae bacterium | reverse complement strand
CGGGGCGCCTGATCGAGATCCTGTTCATCCTGCTGACCGGATATCTGGTCTGGGAACTCGTCTCGCTCTGGATCAATCGCAAGCTGGCCGCCGAGCACACGGCTGCGGGTATCGACATGAATTCCGAGGAACCAGGCGGCGGCGAAGGCGGCGGTGCTGGCGGCTCGCGCATGTCGACCGTGTTGCCACTTGTGCTGGGCGTGCTCAAGGTCGCGATCGCGGTCCTGTTCGCCCTGCTCGCGCTCAGCAATATCGGCATCGACACCACGCCACTTCTGGCAGGCGCCGGGATCGTCGGTCTTGCCATCGGATTCGGCGCGCAGAAACTGGTGACCGATGTCGTCTCGGGCATTTTCTTCCTGGTCGATGACGCCTTCCGAACCGGCGAGTTCGTCGATGTCGAAGGCACCGTCGGCACGGTCGAGAAAATCTCGATCCGCTCGATGCAACTGCGCCACCACAAGGGGCCGGTCCACACGATCCCATATGGAGAGATCCCCAAGCTCACCAATTACTCCCGCGACTGGGTGATCATGAAGCTCAAGTTCACCGTCCCCTTCGACACCGACCCCAACAAGGTGAAGAAGATCTTCAAGACGATCGGCAAGGAGATGATGGAGGTGCCGGAGTTCGCCGAGGATCTGCTCCAGCCCTTCAAGTCCCAGGGTGTCTTTGACTTCGACGATGTGGGCATGATCATCCGCGGCAAGTTCATGGCCAAGCCCGGGCGTCAGTTCGTTCTGCGCAAGGAGATCTACAACCGCGTCAAGAAGGCGTTCGAGGAGAACGGGATCGAATTTGCCCGCCGCGAGGTGCGCATCGCCATCCCCGGGTTGGACAGCGACACCGAGCTTTCGCCCGAGCAAAAACAGGCCGTCGCCGAAGGTGCGGCCCACGCCGCCCAGGACGCAATGGCCGCGCAAATGCCCGACCCGGCCAAGACGTGAGACGTAAGTCGATATCAGGCCGGGGCCGCCGCCGGATCACGGCCCCGCCACCGTATGCTACGCACCGAACGTCGCGTAGGTGTGCGGCATCGATTTGATCTCGTTCTTGATCGACTTCACGCCCTTCACCGCGCGCACCATGTCGATCAATGCGTCGACGTCGGTGCTGACCGACACGACGCATTTCAGCGTAACCTCGCCACCGCGCGTCACGATTTCGAGTGAGCTGTTCAGCGGACCCAGCTTGCCACGCTCCTCGATCGCTGTCCGGACGCGTTCGGTCACCAGAGTATCCGACAACGCCCCGACAGACTCCGGCGTCTCCGCACAGATCGGAGCAGCCGCCAGTTGGCAGATGCAGTCGACACAGACATCGATCGGCACCGCCTGCGTGTTCAGCGTCATTGCATAGGCGGCCGGGTCCCTCCAATCGATCTCGAAGTGATTGCGGATGATCCGGTCATGGGCGGCATCGCTGCGCTCGATCTCGTCCCGCGCGGCATCGGATGAAACGTCGTCCAGCCTGCGCACCATCTCGGCCACACGGGCACTCCTCGGCGCACAGACCCGCACGCGCACCACATGCGGAACCGAGGCCAGCAGCTGGGCGGCACCCCAGCCACGAATGATCACGTTCCCACCCCACGCGATTTCGAGGATCTCCTCGGTCGTGTAGCGCGACAGCCGGTGCCCATCGATCTTCCAACGCTCCCAGAGTGACGCCTCGCCTTCCAGGAACCGATGCACCGAGCCTTCGGTCAGCCGCATTTTGCGTGCATCCGTTTGCTCTTCGATCTCGTGGTGGACAATCTCGAGCCCCAGGCGCTCCGCGACACCCATCGCGACATCCTTGCCGCGGCTTCCCATCTCACGCGTCATGGCAATTACAGGCATGTCTGCCTCCTGTGTCTGTGGTCTCTGTGGTGTCAGTGGCTGACCAGCGCGATATCGCGCAGGACACCGGCTTCCAGCTCGACTTCCTCCAGGCGGTTCTGAACGATGTCGCCGATGCTGACGACGCCGGTGAGGCGACCGCCCTTCATCACCGGGATGTGGCGAAACCGCTGTTGCGTCATCTTCCGGGCGATCGATGAAAGATTGTCGTCTTCCGAACACGTCGTGACCCGGGTCGTCATGATGTCCGCCAGCTTCATTGTCGTCGCACGAGCACCGTGTTCAGCGATGCAGGCGACCACGTCGCGCTCCGAGACGATGCCCTCCATGTGCGTACCGTCCTGGCCGACGATCAAAGCCCCGATCCGCGCATTGCGCAGACGCTTGCACAGCGCCGAGACCGTCTCGCCCGGTCGCACCGTCTCAACGGCACCGCCCTTCTTTCTCAGGATGTCTCTGACCTTCATGGCAAACCTCCTGCCTCGCAGCAGGGTGCCTCGATCCGGAGAAGCCAGTTATTGCGCGGGATAAACCCTGCGGCGTGCTTGTCTCCCGCAGGGCCGATGCTACCAGAAATCTAACAAATTTTCCAGTCCACCCGGCATCCGCACATCATGCCCCAAGGCATCGGGGGTCGACGGCAAGAACCGCCCCGCCTTCGCATCGCGTCTGCGATGTGGCCGGCTCTCAGGGTCGGGCGCCGCGGCTCACCGAACCGGGTTCACCGGCGACAAGGTGATCAGCGCACGGGGTTTGCTATCTGGACCGACTGAGTTGAGATTCAGAAGCTGGCTATGCTCCACCTTCGCCTGTGCGATCTTCTGTTGGGCGTGTTCAAAGGCGGCGGTGCGGTCGGCCTCGCTGAACTCTCGCTTCTCACTCGTCGCGCGCACCCTTGCCCGAAAACGCGCGCCGGATTGGGGCCCGGTGCGGCGGGCAGGTCAAGCCTGGCGATCACTCTGCCCTCCCGGCGAAGGTCGGGATCTGTTTGCGCACGACCACAAGATCCCGATCTGCGCGGGGATCACGGATGTTCCCGATCGCCTCGATGCAGGTGGTGCAACAACACGAGGAATATCCGGTTAACGGAAAATTGCGTGATGAAATTCACGAGGTTAATCCTGGCCCAAATCACGTCGGCGAGGCTCTGCTGGATGGGTCGAAGCTCTCCGGCAACTGCCGTTTCGCCGTTGTGCCGAGCAGACCATCCACCACAACATCTGCCACGGCGTGGGCAATCCCGAAGCTGATCTTGAAACCGCCTGCGGCCAACCAGATCCCTGGATGGTTCGGCAAAGATCCAACGACGGGCTCTCGGCCCGGCGGCTTGGGGCGCAGCCCGGCCCAACGCTCCAACACCCGCGCGTCTTTCAGCGCCGGACAGATTGTACGTGCTTTTTCAATCACTTCATCCAGTTTCGCGTCCGTGGCAAAGGGATCGTCAAACTGCTTTTCCGAGGTCGAGCCAACAGCGCCCCGCCCGCCAGAATGCGGCACGATGTAGAGCCCGTCCTGATAGATAACCGGCAAACCCTCGGCAGGGGCCGCGAACAGCGCCGACTGCCCCTTGACCGGTTGCCCGCGCAAACCCGGTGCGGCCTTGCCCAGAAGGTCCCAGACCTGCCATCCGGCGGCCAGCACGATTGCTCCGGCAAAGATCTCGCCTACACCCCACGTCACGGATTTTCTTTCAAAATCAATGCTATGAGCCTCAACGCCAGTCACCACATCCGTCCCCAGTGCATGGGCCAGCGCGCCGACATAAGCCCTCGGATCAACCCGCGCCGAGATCGTGTCCCGAACCAGGCCAAAGGGGGCTGCCTCGGGCCGGATCCAGCCTTCAGCCTCATACGGGACACGCTCCAGCAGTTCGAACCGGGCCCTGTCGCCCCACACATCCGGCGCCGCCTCGGCATCCCGTTCCGCGCCTGCGCGGGCCTTCTCGGTCGGCAGCGGCGTGAGCCTGCCAGAGCGGTGATAGCCCGTGCGCAAGCCCGTCTCTTCCTCCAAGCGCGCGATATGTTCGGGCAAATCTAGTAGTGCCTCAAACTGAAACCGCATCATGTCGCGCCAGCGGGACGGCGCATGGGGCGTCAACGCCCCGACCAGGCCGCCGCTCGCGCCATGACCCGGCGCCACAGCTTCGAGCACCCGCACGGACAGCCCGGCGCGTTTTGCGACCCACGCAACCGACAGGCCAAAGATCCCGGCGCCGATCACCAGAACGTCGGGTTGCGTCATGTCATTCTCTTCAATTCCCCTTGCGGGGCAGCGCGTGTGCAGCTCATTCTGGCGTCATGCCATCAGATCGATCAGACGCCAAGCTGCGAGGGGAGGACGGGAACCTGCCAGGCTCGACACGGTTCGACGATCCCTACTATGCGCGGTCCGACGGGTTGGCCGAAAGCCGCCATGTGTTTCTCGATGGAAATGAATTTGTCGAGCGATTCCAGAGGGTTGAAGACTTCTCGATTGCCGAGATCGGGTTTGGCACCGGGCTGAACTTCCTGGCGACCTGGGATCTCTGGCGCCGCAGCGGTGCACCGGGCAAGCTGACGTTTACCTCGTTCGAGTTGTATCCGATGACGTGGACCGAGCGCATCCGCGCCCTGGCGAATTGGCCGGAACTGGACGTCTTGATCGCAGAGTGGTCCGAGTGCGGAGACGATCTGTCGATGGATGCGCGTGACTGCAACCTGGACGTGATCAACGGCGATGCAAATACCCAGATTCCAGCCTGGGATGGCATGGCAGAAGCTTGGTTTCTGGACGGCTTCGCCCCGGCGCGGAACCCTGAGCTTTGGGGAGAAACGCTGATATCTCAGGTATTTGCGCGTACGAAACCGGGTGGAACGATCGCGACCTACTCGGCAGCGGGCGCGGTTCGTCGAGCATTGCAGGCAACGGGGTTTGACGTGATGCGCCGCCCCGGTTTCGGGACCAAGCGGGAGATGCTCACAGCCCAACGCCCTGCGCCCGGAGCCGCCGCATGACGCAAGCCGACTATCCCGAGCTTCGAGCCAGGCCAATCACCCAGCAGGTTGCGACCCGGGTGCCGTTCCGCTTCATTCACATCAACAAATGCGCCGGTTCAAGCATCGAGATCGCGCTGGGTTTGCAGAAAACGCATGTCACCGCCGCTGACGTGCGCAATCATGTCGGAGCCGATGCATGGGATCGGATGTTCACGTTCTCTGTGGTCAGGCATCCCATCGACCGCGTCGTCTCTATCTATCACTATCGTGCGGCGCAGGACGCGCTGGGTGCCGATCCGCCGACGCTGGATGCCTGGATCGAGGCTGTGTTCCAGCGGCGAGACCCGGCATTCCTGGATGAAACCCTGATGTTTGCGCCCTTTGAACAGTGGCTGTGCGCAGACGGCGCCGTCTTGGTGGACTACGTCGCGCGGGTCGAGGCGATGGAAGAGGGATGGCGCCATATCTGCGGGACACTCAGCATCGATCTGCCGCTCGGGCGGTTCAACGCCAACCGGTATCCCGACTGGCGCGGGCAATTGGGGCGCTCGGCGCTCGCGACACTGACCGACGCATTCCGAGACGACTTCGAGCGGTATCAATACGCAACCTGAATGAGGGAGGAACCAGAATGGAAACGGTGAAACTGTTGAGCGACGAGGAACTGTCGCCCGAGGCGCAGGCGGTGTTCGATGACATCCGCGCCACGCGCGGCAGCGATTTCATCAACAATGTCTGGCGGGCACTTGCCTATGACCCGCCATTGCTCAAGCGGACATGGGAGGGATTGAAGGCCGTCATGGCGACGCCGGGCGAACTCGATCCAGTGGTGCGCGAGATGATCTACATCGCCGTCTCGACGGCCAATGGGTGCGAGTATTGCGTGCACTCACACACGGCGCTGGCGCGCGCCAAAGGCATGACCGAGGCGCAGCACGCCGAACTGGTGTCGATCATCATGCTGGCGTCGCAGACCAACGCACTGGCAACAGCGTTGCAGGTGCCGACTGATCCGGAATTCGTGGTCTGATCCAGATCCGCCCGAAATCCTTTGACAGGCATAGCCACGCTTGCATGAATGATATCAGGGAAAATCAGAAACCCCCTGAAACGAGGGCCGACAGCCCCATCCGCCGACAGGGAGCACTCAACATGAACGCAATCTTCAAGTCAGGTCTCGCGAGGCTGGCTGCCGGTACAATGCTGGCAACAGGCACCATCGCCTTGGCCGAGGAGCCCGTGAAGGGTGGCACGCTGGTCACCGTGATGGGCTCGAACCCGCGCAACCTGAACCCGGCGGTGCAGTCCGGCATCGTCACCGGTTTTCCGGGGGCGCAACTCTTTGCGGCGCCCCTCCGCTATGACGAAGACTGGACGCCGCAGCCCTATCTGGCGGAAAGCTGGGAAGTCTCGGAAGACGGGCTGAGCGTCACACTGAACTTGCGCAAGAATGCGGTTTTCCATGACGGCGCACCAATCACCTCCAAGGACGTCGCGTTCTCGGTCGACGTGATCAAGGAACACCACCCCTTCAAAGGCATGTTTGCTCCGGTCGAAAGCGTCGAGACGCCCGATGATCACACCGCGATCCTGAAGCTGAGCCAACCACACCCTGCGCTGATGCTGGCGATGTCCTCGCAACTGATGGCGATCATCCCGCAGCACATCTACGGCGACGGTCAGAACCCCAAGCAGCACCCACGCAACAATACCGATGTCGTGGGATCCGGCCCGTTCAAACTGGTCGAGTTCAAGAACGGCGAGCACGTGATCCTCGAGCGCCATGACGACTACTTCATGGAAGGACTTCCGCATCTTGACCGGATCGTGATGCGGATCATCACCGACCCGACCGCGCGGGCCATCGCCTATGAAAACGGCGAGGTCGCCTTCGGCGCCTTCGAAAGCCTGCCGCGCATCATAAACCGGTTGAAGAATGTCGATGGTCTGACGGTCACCCCAGAAGGCTATGGCGCGATCGGGCCGCTTGACTGGCTGGCTTTCAACACGACCAAGGGACCGCTCGCAGATGTTCGCGTCCGTCAGGCCATCGCCCATGCGGTCGACAAGAACTTCATCCACAAGGCGCTGATGCTGGGCACCGCGGCGGATGCGAAAACCGGGATTCACCCGGACAGCCCGTTCTACGAGGCCGACGTACCGGATTATCCGCTGGATCTGGACAAGGCTGCTGCCCTGCTGGACGAAGCTGGCTATCCCGTGACGGACGGCAGTCGCATGAGCCTGACAATCGATTTTGGCTGGCCCGGCGTGAAGCCTCAGGTCGAATACGTAAAAGCCGCGCAGAAGAAGGTCAACATCGATGTCGAGGTCGTCTCCTCAGCCGATTTCCCAACCTGGGCCGGCAAGATGGGCAAGATGGACTTCGACATGTCCTGGGACACGGTGTTCAACTGGGGCGACCCGGTGATTGGCGTGCACCGAACCTATGTGTCGGACAACATCGCGAAGGGTGTCTGGTCGAACACGCAAGGGTATGCCAACCCGAAGGTCGACGAGATTCTGGCCGCCGCCGGCAAGGAAGGAGACCCGGAGAAACGCAAGGCGCTGTATTCCGAGTTCCAGAAGATCGTTGCCGAGGAACTGCCTGTCTACTGGACCAATGCGCTGCCCTATCACACGGTTTACTCCGACAAGATCGGCAATCCGCCGCTCGGCATCTGGGCAACGTCGTCTCCGATCGACAACATGTACCTGAAACCGTGACCGGTCCGGGCACTGCGGTCCGCTGCCGTGCCCGAACAGCCCTGAGGGCGCGCCGGTGAACCTCCTCCGCTCGATCCTGATCCGTATTGCTTATGCGGTCGCACTGTTGATCGCGGTGATCGTGCTGAACTTCACCATGATGTATCTGGCACCGGGCGACGTGGCAGACACGATCGCCCAAGCCTCCGGCGGTGCCGACCCTGAAGTGATGGAGGCAATCCGGCGCGAGTACGGTCTGGATCAGCCGTTCATCATTCAGCTTGGCACCTATGTCGGAAAGGTCCTGCAACTCGATCTGGGCTACTCGTTCTTCTACAATCAGCCGGTGATGCAACTGATGCTGGACCGGCTGCCAGCGACACTGCTGCTGGTGCTGACCGCGCAGATCGTGGCGTTGATCGTCGGCGTTCTGCTGGGTGTGATCTCGGCGCGGAACCCGAACGGGATCTCGAGCCACTTTGTCACTCTGTTCGCGCTGTTTGGCTATTCAGCACCGGTGTTCTGGACTGGCATTCTTCTGTTGATTGCGTTCTCTCTGTTGGTCCCGCTTTTCCCGGTCGCCGGGATGCGGGACGTGACGCTGGAAGACCCAAGTTTCTTCACACAAGTCGTCGATGTGCTGCACCATCTGGTATTGCCTGCCTTCACGCTCGCGTCGATCTTCCTGGCGCTGTATTCGCGGCTTTGTCGTGCCGCCATGCTCGAGGTGCTGGGGTCTGACTACATTCGCACGGCGAAGGCAAAGGGGCTGTCGGACCGGCAGATCGTCTACAAGCACGGGCTGAAGAACGCGCTATCACCGGTGGTGACTCTGGCGGGGTTGCAGTTCTCGGCGGTGGTGTCCGGGGCGGTGCTGGTCGAGACGGTGTTCTCATGGCCCGGCCTCGGCACCCTGGCACTGCAGGCGATCATCGCGCGGGATACGCCGGTGATACTGGGTATCCTGTTCTTCTCGGCCCTGGTGGTGATCATGGTGAACCTGACCACCGACTTGGTGCGCAGGACGATCGATCCGCGCATCCGATCGGGCTCGGCATGAGAGGAGCCGCATGAGCGACCAGACACAACCGGCGGAACGCGCCTCCTCTCCGCTGGCCGAGACAGTGCAGATGTTCCTGAAGAACCACGCCGCCGTTGTGGCACTCGTGGTTCTGACCTGCATCGTGATCGGTGCTGTCGTTGGGCCATTCGTCTATCCGAATGATCCGTTCGACATGGTTTGGGCGCCGTTCTCGCCGCCGGGCGAGGAAGGCTACATCTTCGGCACGGATTATCTGGGCCGCGACCTCGCCGCGATGATCGTGCACGGCGCGCAGGTCTCGCTGACTATCGGGCTGGCTGCTGCATTCATGTCGGTCTTCATCGGCATCACGATCGGTGCGCTGGCGGGGTTCTATCGTGGCTGGGTCGAGGAAGTGCTGATGCGCTTCACCGAATTCTTCCAGGTGCTGCCGACGCTGCTGTTTTCGATGGTCATCGTGGCGTTGTTCGGGGCCTCGTTGGTCACCGTGACCATCGCAATTGGCGCCGTGTCGTGGACGGCCGTGGCGCGCATCACGCGGGCCGAATTCCTGCGCATCCGCGAACTTGAATATGTCATGGCCTCGCGATCGGCAGGTGCTGGAAATCTGAAGCTGATGTTCGGTGTTATCCTGCCAAACGCCGCGCCGCCGATCATCGTTCAGGCGGCGCTGATGGTGGGGACCGCGATCCTGTTCGAGGCTGGGCTGAGCTTCCTCGGCCTGACAGATCCCAACGTCGTGAGTTGGGGTCAGATCATCGGCTCGAACCGGCAATACATTCTCGACGCACAGTGGACCGTGACCATTCCCGGGCTTGCGATCTTCGTCACCGTACTGGCGATCTCTCTGGTCGGAGATGGGTTGAACGATGCGTTGAACCCGAAGCTGAGGCAAAGGTGATGCCGCTTCTGAGCGTCCAGAACCTGCGCGTCGAGTTGAAGACCCGGGATGGGATCTTCCCGGTGATCGACGATGTCTCGTTCACTCTCGATGAAGGTGAGAACCTCGCCATTGTCGGCGAATCCGGCTGCGGGAAGTCCATGACTGCGCTCGCGCTGATGGGATTGGTTCCACACCCTGTTGGGCGCCTCGCCGCCGGGCAAATTCTCTTTGCGGATGAGGACCTTGCGCAAGCCAACGAGACGCGGATGCGGTCTCTGCGCGGCAACGAGATTTCGATGATCTTTCAGGAGCCAATGACCTCGCTGAACCCGGTCTACACGGTCGGCGAGCAGATCGCCGAGGTGCTGCGCCGCCACCAGGGCCTTGGCGACAAGGCGGCGTGGGCGCAGGCGGTTGACTTGCTCGACGCCGTTGGAATTCCGAATGCACGGACACGGGCCGAGGCCTACCCACACCAGATGTCAGGCGGCCAGCGTCAGCGCGTGATGATCGCGATAGCACTTGCCTGCCGCCCAAAGATCCTGATCGCGGACGAGCCGACCACAGCGCTGGATGTCACGGTTCAGGCGCAGATTTTCGATCTGTTGCACGAGCTTCGCGAGCAGACCGGGACGGCAATGATCCTGATCACCCATGACATGGGCGTCGTCGCCGAAATGGCCGAACGGATGATCGTGATGTACGCGGGCCGCCGGGTCGAGGATGGTCCCGTCGCCGACGTGATCGCGACACCGCGCCATCCCTATACGCGCGGGCTGATTTCGTGCGTCCCGCATCTGACTGAAACACTAACCGACGAACGCCCACAACTGACTGAGATTCCCGGAATTGTCCCATCGTTGAAGACGTTCGGCCAGGACAATTGCCTGTTTGCCGAACGCTGTGCTCATGCCTCGGATCAGTGTCAATCCGGACGGCCACAGGACGTCGTGATGGGCACGCAGCGGGTGGCGTGTTGGCATGCGGAGACGATCGCATGAGTGACACGCTGCTGAGCGTGCGGGATCTGAAAGTCCGCTTCCCGGTGAAGCGGGCTTCGGTGTTCGATACGCGCCGGTATCTTTACGCCGTGGATGGTGTGTCCTTCGACGTGAAACGCGGTGAAACGCTTGCGATCGTAGGAGAATCCGGCTCTGGCAAGACAACGACAGCGCTTGCCATCGCGCGGCTGGTCGAGAGCTATTCCGGCACGGTCTCGTTGAGCGGCGAAGATATGCTGACGCTCGATGGTGATGGCCTTCGTGCCGCCCGCAGCCGGTTTCAGTTCATCTTCCAGGACCCGTACTCGAGTCTGAATCCGCGGTTGCGCGCCGGAGACGTTGTCGCTGAGCCTCTGAAATCATTGAAGAATATGACATCCGCGGAGCAAACCCCGCTGATCGATGAGTTGTTCGCGGCGGTCGGTCTGCGCAAAGAGCAGCAACGTTTGTTTCCGCACCAGTTTTCCGGTGGGCAGCGCCAGCGCCTCGGGATCGCGCGCGCCTTGGCGCCGGAGCCCGACCTGATCATCTGCGACGAGCCGGTCTCGGCCCTGGATGTCGCAGTGCAGGCGCAGATTCTGAACCTCCTCAGACAGTTGCAAGCCGAGCGCGGGCTGACCTATCTGTTCATCAGCCATGATCTGGGTGTCGTCCAGCACATGTGCGATCACATCGCGGTCATGTACCTGGGCCAGGTGATCGAGCACTCCAGTCGGTTGGAATTGTTCAACAATCCGCTGCATCCCTACACGCGCGCGCTGCTGTCAGCCGTGCCCTCGGTCCAGAAGACACGTTCGAAGCGCATCGTGATCGACGGTGATCCGCCAGACCCAATCAACCCGCCAAAAGGGTGTCGGTTCGTGTCGCGTTGTCCCGTCGCAGAAGAACGGTGCCGCGATGCTCCGCCACCGCTGCGCACGGTCGGATCCGGCCAGCGTGTAGCCTGCCATTTGGTTGGAGACGACGCGATTTCTCCACTGGCTTAGCGATCTTCGGCGCTGACTTCTCAGCCATACCGATTTGATACCGCAGAGGTAGTGCAAACGTCGTCCTTTGATACCGCATTGGTAACAACGCGGACTCGACTTGTTTCGGTTTGGAACAGCTCAGGACGCAGGGCGGACACACTACGCGAGCGGTGCAATGTCGATCGGTTCCGTCCCGATCAGAACGATTTCGGACAGATTGGCCGAAGACGCTGCCGGGGTCAGCGTGTTGCGTGTGCCAACGCGCTGCCAGAGCATCGTGCGCTGATCATCAAAAACGGCAACACCCTTTCCGCGGAGGATATGTTGTGGAAGCGCAGCCTCCCAGTCGGCGAATCTCCGATGCGCGATGGGACGGTCGCAGCGCAGCGTGAGGGTGTGGAACGGAAGGTCGAGCGCAGGATCGTCCGCGCATGGTTTCGGAGTCCACAGACCCGTGCCGAGCACCAGTTCGAGCGGCACGTTGCCATGGCTGGCGCGGATCTCCTTGGCTAGCGGGTGTATCCGCGCCAGCTGCGCCTCGGCCGCGTCGGGATCGGCAAGGTCTGATTTGGTGAGGAGCAGAATGTCAGCCTGACGAATCTGTGCCGTGACGATGGCGCTTATCTTGGGGTCGGCAAGGCGATCGGTAAGCGTATCAGCATCGACCAGCGTGACAATCGCGTCCGGATCCAGCAGCGGGTCCAGGCGCGCGAAGTCCATGATCTTGGACGGCTCGGCCACGCCAGAGGCTTCAACGACGACATGGTCAAATGCCTGCGGCGTCGCCATCAGCCGCAGCATGGCCTGGATGAAACCATCGGACATCGTGCAGCAGACGCAACCGTTCGTCAGGGCAATGGTCTGCCCGTCATGCGAGGCAATCAACCCCGCATCGATGTTGATGGCGCCGAAGTCGTTGACCATGACGGCAAAACGAGTGCCCGAGGATCCGGTGAGGATGCGGTTGACTAAGGTCGTCTTGCCCGCGCCCAGGAACCCGGCGATGACCGTGAAGGGGCGGGGATCAGGTGTTTCACGCATCGCTGCAAAGCACCCACAAACGTCGTTTCTTAGCGTTGACGTTTTTGGTCACAGAATAGAGTTCAGACGGTACCCGAAGGAACCTCTGTGTTTCTAGCGGAAGCCACATAGAACGCTCAAACGCGCTTGGGGGACGCCCGAGCCTGAGAGGGTGGCCGCGAGGCCTGTTTTTGGGGAGTTCAAAGCCTCGATATCGGGCGACGCCCGGCTGTGCCTGCCGGGGGATAAATGACTTGCTTGGCACCGCACCCCGAGAGATCGCTGCTGGCTCGGACATCTCATCGTTCTTCATCCACGACCCGCCGCGGGCGTGGCCTGCCCCGCAGTGAGCGTGCCCCAGACGGGGATATCCTTTAACTCTTCGGGCGCGACGTCCGTCGGGGCCTGCTCCAACACCGCGAAGTCGGCCCATTTCCCCGGCTCGATCGATCCGACGAGGTTGTCCATCTTGAGGGTGTAGGCCGCGCCTAGCGTGATGGCGTAGAGCGCATCCTGGACCGAGATTCTCTCACGCGGCCCCAGCACCTTGCCCGAAGCCGTCAGCCGGTTCACGGCACACCAGGCGGTAAACAGCGGTGCAAGCGGGGTTACCGGCGCATCCGAGTGGATGGCGAAGTGCACGCCCAGCCGCAGCGCGGTCGCGCAAGCGTCCATCCGCGCCGCGCGATCCGGCCCCATTGTGATATCCCGGTGCTGATCGCCCCAGTAATAGATGTGGTTGGCAAAGAGGTTCGAGCAGATCCCGAGTGCCGCCATCCGCCGGAACTGAGATTCGTCAGCCATCTGGCAGTGCTGCAAAGTGTGGCGGTGGTCGCGGCGCGGATGCTGCGTCAATGCATCTTCCAGCGCATCGATCATCAGTTCCGAGGCTTCATCGCCATTGACGTGCATGTGGATGTGGGCACCGCCCTGGTGGTAGGCGCGCACGGTCTCAACCAGTTGCTCCGGCGCCGCGTTCCAGACGCCATTCGGGATGCCATTGTAGTAGCCAGGCCACTTCATCCGCGCGGACATGCCCTGGATCGAGCCGTCCGTCATGACCTTCACAAGCTGATAGATCAGCTTCGGATTGTTGTACTTTTTCGCGGCGTTGAGCAGGTCGATCCCTTCGGCGGGCGGGCGGTCCAGCGTGTTCATCGCCGGCATGACCCGGATCGGATACCCAGCGCGCTTACTGGCCGAGGAATAAGCCGTCAGCGCCTCGTCAGTGAAGGTTGCGAACAGATCCGTCGCCGTGGACACACCGCAATTGGCACAAGCCTGACCGAAGCGGATCAGGTCATGTTCGGAGATGCCTTTGAAGAACGGATCGCCGGTAACGCGGTAGGCCATGTACTTGGCGGCCTGTTCAGCGAGTTCTCCGGTCGGGTTGCCCCGGGCATCCTTGACGACGCCATCGACGTTGGTTTCGCGAGAGATCCCGGCCTTCTCAAGCACCGCGGAATTCACGTTGATGACGTGGCCGTTGGAGTGGAGGATAACGATTTCCCGGCTCTTCGAAACGCTGTCGATGTCGGCCAGCGACATGCGGGCACCGTCGAAATAGATCGGATCGAAACCCCAGGCGAACAGGGTCTTGCCTTCGGGCATATCGCGCTCGATCGAGGAAAGGCGATCGACCACCTTCGCCATGCTGTCGGCGCCTTCCCACAAGCCGCCATCCGGGTCGCGACGATCGAGGTATCCGACGAACGGATAATCCCACATGCCGCCTTCCTTGGCGTGGCAGTGACCTTCCACGAACCCCGGCATCAATATGTGCTCGGCGAAGCGATCGTCGTTCGTTGCAGACCCCCAGCCGGACAGGTCTTCGGCTGTGCCGACGCCCAATACGCGCCCGTCGCGGATGGCGACATGCGTCGCCTCGGGCCGGTACGCGTTCATTGTGATGATCTTGCGGGCGCGGAGAATGGTGGTTGCTGTCATGCGGCGGGCCTTTCGCTATCGGCAAGACCGTAGCTGCGGGTCATCCTGATGGGAAGCGTTAGCGCCAGGCGAACCGAGGTTGATCAAAATGAGAGACGCGGGTGCGTCGTCCGTGCAGGGCGGCCTCGCGGAACTGGTAGATGATCGACGCGGTGGGCGAATACATCTGCGTGCCGAGTGCTGGGAAATTCGAGTAGAGGACGGGGCGGTCTTCCGTTTCGCCGGGCGCGAAGAGCGGGATGGCATCGCTGTCGAGTTCGGCGAAGGGAATGTAGTGCACCTCGGCGACTTCGGTCGGCTCCGGCGTGATCGTGACACCTGCGCCAGCCCAAAGCACGAAGGGCGTGATCCTGAAGCCGGACCGTGTCGGATAGTCATCGAGTTGCCCGAGCAGCGCAGACGGCGGCAGATCGATGCCCAGTTCCTCGGACAATTCGCGGAAGGCCGCCTGCGTGGCGGTTTCGCCCGGGTCGACCTTGCCGCCGGGCAGCGCATACTGGTTCGAGTGTCGACCCATTCGGACGGGACGCAGTGTCAGCAGGATCGCCGGTACGCCTTCGGGATCTGACGTCACGACCAGCGCCACGGCAGCCGACCGAAGCCCGTCACCGGCTAGCGGCTGGATCTCGAAGCCTTCCAGATTGTCCGAAAGCCGCTGACGCAGGCTCTCATCCAGCGTGAAGATCATGCCCGATCAGTTGATCAGCCCGGCATGAGCCATTGCAGAGCGCACCTTTTCGCGGGTCGCGTCGGTGACTGGCATCAGTGGCAGGCGGATCTCGTCCGAGCATTTGCCGAGGATCGAAAGCCCGGCCTTCGCGCCCGCCAGTCCCGGTTCGGTGAACACCGCCTGGTGCAGTGGCATCAACCGGTCCTGGATCTCGAGAGCCTTGTCGTACTCTCCGGCGGCGCAGGCGGCCTGAAGCTCGGAGCACAGACGCGGTGCGACATTCGCCGTGACCGAGATGCATCCGACACCGCCCTGAGCATTGAAGCCATGAGCCGTCGGGTCCTCGCCGGACACCTGTATGAACTCCTTGCCGCAGGTGATGCGCTGGGCCGAGACGCGGCTGAGATCGGCGGTCGCATCCTTTACGCCGATGATGCGTGGCAGTTGCGCCAGACGGCCCATTGTCTCGGGCGACATGTCGATCACCGAGCGCGGCGGAATGTTGTAGATGATGATCGGCAGCTCGCAACACTCATGCAGCGCCTTGAAATGCTGGTAGAGGCCCTCCTGCGTCGGCTTGTTGTAGTACGGTGTGACGACGAGCACGGCGTCTGCCCCGGCCTTGTGGGCGTGTTGCATCAGGCTGATGGCCTCGGCCGTGTTGTTCGAGCCTGCACCCGCGATCACCGGAACCCGGCCCGCGGTCTGATCGATGACAACCTCGACCACGCGCTGGTGTTCTTCATGGCTGAGTGTGGGGCTTTCGCCGGTGGTTCCGACGGGGACGAGCCCGTCGCTGCCTTCGGTGATCTGCCAGTCGACCAGCTCGCGCAGGGCGACCTCGTCGATCTCGCCATTCTTGAAGGGCGTCACCAAAGCGGTCATCGACCCGCAGATGGCTGCTCCGTTCGCTTGACCCATGATGCCCTCCCGGTGCTGTGATCTTGCAGTCGGGTATATGTGTGCAGCGTCCCGCCCGCAAGCGATGCCGTGTGATGCCGCCTATTCCGGTGCGTCATGGGACTGGACAGTTTATTCCCCGGATCATTCCCCCTGAGATTTGGGTGGAAGCCTCGCGCAGGCCGAACACGTTGGGTCAGTGATTGACGTCAGATCACGATGACTTCTGATTGACGTACCTCATTACCAAGGGTACCTCTGTCGATCGTTAGTGTGAGGCCATGGACAAGCCAACCGTTCACGATATCGCAAAGGAAGCGGGGGTCAGCCTGGCGACGGTGGACCGGGTCCTGAACGCGCGGCCCGGTGTCCGGACCAAAACCATCGAGAAGGTGCGCGCGGCCGTAACGCGCCTGGGATACGTTCGCGATACCTCTGCCGCGAACCTGTCCCGACGACGCGCGTATCGGTTCGCATTCCTGCTTCCGGAAGGGTCAGGCCAGTTCGCGACGTCGCTGAAACATGCCGTGCGCGAGGCGTCGCGTTCACAGATCGCGGACCGTGTCGCCGTCAACGTGCATGAGGTGCCAACCCACGATCCACATGCCATCGTGCGGGCGCTGATGCGGTTGAACTCGGACGCCCTGGACGGGGTCGCGATCATGGCGCCCGAGACGCCGCAGGTGCGCGACGCGATCGTTCGCCTGAAAGAAGCGGGCACGGCTGTCGTGGCGCTGGTTTCGGACCTGCCCAACGCGCCGCGTGACAACTTCATCGGCATCGACAACAACGCCGCAGGCCGAACGGCAGCGCTGATAATGGGGCGTTTTCTAGCCAGGCGTGGCGAAATTCTCGTGCTCACCAACTCCATGAGGTCACGGGACAGTCTTGAACGAAGACTTGGTTTCGACACCGTGATCGCCTCCGAGTTCAGCGGCCAAAGCGTTCTACCATCGATCGAGGGGTTCGAAGCTCCGGAACGGATCAGGTGCATTGTCCGCGACGTGGTGGCGAACCGTCCGAACCTGGTTGGTGTGTACTCGACAGGGTTTGGCACGACACCGTTGCTCGAAGCATTGCGGAGTTCCGGACGCCTGCAAGACTTGGTCGTTCTTGCCCATGAGCTGACGCCGACCACCCGCCGCGCGCTGCTCGAGAACGAGATTGCTGCGGTGATCATGCAGGACGTCGGACACCTTGTCCGCAGCGCGAGGCGGATCCTGCGCGCCATCTGTGATGACATCCCGATTTTCGATGCGCAGGAGCGTATCCGGATCGAGGTTATTCTACGCGAGAACCTGCCCGCCGCATGAGGCGATAGGGTCGATTCGTTATCGTCGGAGTCCGGTCGGCGCATTTGGTCGCCGCGGATCCACGCTCAATCGCTGACTGGCCGGGGTCGTCGTCAGAATGCTCGTGATCCCAATGTGTTAGACCCGTTCGCACCATTTGAGGCACGTTCCTCAGAAATTGCTCGACTGAGGTACGTTCCTCATTTATCAATGAGGTACGCATCCGCGATCACAACGCGGGGCGCGGAACGCAACATTCGTCCGATGTGACGGGAGGAGACAACCGATGAGGATGACGCGACTGGCGGCCGCGGGGCTGCTTGCTGTTTCCGGCGGACTGGCCACGACCGAGGCCTCTGCCGATGACCTGACGCTTTGCTGGGCGGCCTGGGACCCGGCCAATGCCCTGATCGAGCTGTCGAAGGATTTCGAGGCGAAGTCCGGCCACAGCATGAACTTCGAGTTCGTGCCCTGGCCGAATTTCGCGGACCGGATGCTGAACGAGCTGAATTCGGGCGGGCAGCTCTGCGATCTGATGATTGGCGACAGCCAGTGGATTGGGCTGGGCGCAGAAGCAGGCCACTACATCAAGCTGAATGACTTCTTTGACGCCAACAACATCACGATGGACGACTTCATTCCGGCGACCGTGACCGGATATTCGGAATGGCCCAAGGGCACGCCAAACTACTGGGCGCTTCCGGCTTTTGGCGACGTGGTCGGCTGGACCTATCGCAAGGATTGGTTCGAACGTCCCGAGCTTCAGGCCGAGTTCAAGGAGAAATACGGACGCGATCTTGGTGTTCCGGCAACCCTCGCTGAATTGAAGGACATCGCGGAGTTCTTCCAGGGCCGTGAGATCGACGGCACCACAGTCTACGGCGCGGCGATTTATACCGAGCGTGGGTCGGAAGGCATTACCATGGGCGTGACCAACGCGCTCTACAACTACGGTTTCACCTATGGTACGCCGGATGAGCCTTACAAGCTGGAAGGCGGTGTGAACTCACCCGAAGCAGCTGCGGGGCTCGAGTTCTACAAGGATCTCTACAATTGCTGCGTGCCGCCGGGATCGTCCGATTGGTACATGTCCGAGGACATCGATGCCTATAAGTCGGGCCAGGTCGCACTGCAGATGAACTTTGCCTTCATCTGTCCGGGCGAGAACGCGGATCCGAACGTCGGTGGTGACAAATCCGGTTATATCCCGCACCCGGCGGGCCCCGGTGGCCGCATCGCTCAGCTTGGCGGGCAAGGCAGTTCGGGCGTGTCATACTCCGACAGCCAACAGGCAGCGCTTGAGTACATCCAGTGGTTCGCGCAGCCAGAGATCCAGGCAAAATGGTGAGAGCTCGGCGGATACTCGGCACTGAAAGCTGTGGTCGCGGACCCGGCTTTCGCGTCGAGCCAGCCCTACGCCCAGGCCTTCCGGGACTCGATGGCCATTGTGAAGGACTTCGGGGCGGAGCCGGCCTATGCATCGCTGCTGCTGTCGATGCAGGATCGCGTCCACAAGTTCGTCGTAGCCGGCGAAGGCACGGCGCAGGAGGCGCTTGATGGTCTGGTCAAGGACTGGACCGAAGTCTTCGAAGACGAAGGCAAGCTCTGATCT
>JBHJIZ010000098.1:0-26770 GCA_050043005.1 Paracoccaceae bacterium | reverse complement strand
GACCACGAAATTCGGCGCACCTTACGTCGAGTTCCTGAGCCGGACGCGGCGCTGGATCTGAGGATCGATTGAGGTCACCCTCGTGGGCAACCGCGCGGGACCGAGCAACATGGCGGCACCACCAGAGTTCAACATTGATCTACAGACGTTCTGGGCAGATCCCTACCCAGATCTCGCCCGGATGCGATCCGAGACACCGGTATGTTTCGTGCCGCAACTTGGCTCGCTCCTGTTCACGCGGCGTGATGATCTCGCGGAGTGCGAGAAGCACATCGCGGTGTTCTCGTCCGACCAGCCCGATGGGCTGATGAACAAACTGATGGGCCAGAACATGATGCGCAAGGACGGTCTTGCGCATCAGGTCGAACGCAAGGCGACGTTCCCAGCTTACTCACCGTGTACCGTTCGGGACCAATGGGCAGAACGGTTCCGCACAGATGCATAGGCGCTGCGGGTCAAACTGAAACCGCGCCTCCATGCGGACCTCGTGCGCGACTACGCCATGCCGCTTTCGGGCGCGGCGTTGTGTGCCATGACCGGATTGGAGGATCTGACGCCAAAGCAAATCGACTGGATCAGCCAGTCGATGATCAGCGGGATCGCGAACTACGCCGGTGATCCGGAGATAGAAGCCGAGTGTCACCGCGCCACGTCCTTTGTGGCTGCGGCGATCGATCTTCGTCTGGCCGCTGTGCGAGACGCACCGGACAAGTCCTTGATCTCGGTTCAAGCTCAGGCCGGACTTCCGGTCGAGACGATCCGCGCAAACGTGAAACTCGCGATCTCTGGCGGGCAGAACGAACCGCGCGATGCCATCGCCGGCGCGATTTGGGCGTTGCTCACACACCCTAAGCATCTTGCGCAGGTCCGGGCGGGCGAGGTTTCATGGCAACAGGTGTTCGAGGAATACGCACGCTGGATGTCTCCGATCGGGATGTCGCCGCGCCGCATTGCGCAGTCATTCTCGTGGGATGGTATCGATCTGGCTCCAGGGGATCGCGTCTTCTTCATGTTTGGCTCGGCCAATCGCGATGAGTCCGTATTCAAGGACGCGCACCGGTTCGACATCACTCGTAACTCGTCGAAGCACATCGCCTTTGGCGCGGGACCACATTTCTGCGCGGGCGCAGCGGCGTCTCGCAGTTTGATTGCAGATGTCGCGTTGCCGATGATTTTTTCGGCTTTGCCGGATATGAGGATCACTGCGCCCCCCAGTCTCGGAGGATGGGCTTTCCGCGGGTTGCTCGATCTGAATGTGTCGTGGATTTCTTGAGCGATAGTATCGTCAGCTTGCAGGCGCAAGTCTGAGCAACCTTCAGAGGTTTATCTATAATTCATTCAATTTTTCTCGTAAAGAGTGTGTATAATCATAGATACATCATGAAATTTTAAGTATGTGTATTTAATAATTTTTGAGATAGACGCAGAAATCACCTTCATTTCAATGTATTGAGCGCTCATTTACGAGATCGGAAGGTTTTACGAGGACAAATCTCCCCGAGTCTCATTCGACCGGGAACCTGTGAATGTCCAGCGAAGATCAAGACCAACGCATGTCCGGCACCTCTGACCGGCGATTTCTTCCGCGCTCCGAGCCCGGGCGACGTTCCGAGGACGTAAAGACCAAGGATATCCTGCCGGACCTTGATGTCGAAGATGCTGTGCCGCGGTCGACGCCGGTATCTTATCTGTTCATTCTCTTCGCCACGCTGATGATCGGTGTGGTTGGTGTTCGGTCGCTCAACTCCTACTTCGCGCCGTTGCTCTACGATGATCGTCATGTCTGGGCAGTTGGGGAGACGCTGAGCGAGGGTCGCAGCTATCTCACATATGACCTGAACATCGAAACACGCGGCCTGCGTCGCGAGAGCATTCGCAACCTGCCAACGCGCCCGGAATTTGTTGTCATGGGAGCACGCCATTGGCAGGAAGCGCACGGTGCAATTGCCCCCGGAGTCGACTTCTACAACGCACATGTTCACCGCGACTACTACGAGGATATCGTGGCAGTCGCGAGTTGGTTCTACCAATTCGACAAGATGCCAGAGAAGCTGATGATCTCGATTCGGGACAATCAGTTTGCACCGGTCGAAGATCGAACGGATTTTCTGTGGGTTCCGATCCTTCCGGATTATCGCCAAGCAGCGCCGATCTTCGGTCTGGAAGCGCATCAAGCGTATGCCAACGGCCTGACCCCACGTATGCGGCAGGCCGTCTCACTGCCGCTTCTTTGGGACAACGTTGAGCGTTTCTTGAATTCGCCGGTGCTACCGCAGGTGTCATCTGACTTCCGGCACGATACTCTGGACGTTTTGTTGCCTGATGGCGGGATTTACTGGTCTGAAAGGCATCGGCGCTTATTCACGGACGAGCGGACATATCGTGAGTCCGTTGCCCTTGCCGAGGCAAAGATCGCATCTCCACCTACAATTGATCCGGCAGGGCTCGAGGCTTTGGATCGGGTGCTCGCCTTCATGATCGATCACGGCGTTGAAGTATCTCTCACGCATCCTCCCTTCAACCCAATCGTCTGGGATCATGTGGAAGGAACCCGGTACATCCCAGCGTTAAAGCGCATTGAGGACGCGGTGCAGTCGATCGCGGATGCACACGGGATACCTGTGGTCGGGAGCTTCAATCCCTACGATGTCGGGTGCACTAACGACATGTACATTGACGGTGAACACTCAAGTCCGTTGTGCCTGGCCGAGATAATCGCTGAAGCACTGCACCCAGAGGTGCCTCGACTGGCGAGCATCGAGACGGGAGCAACCAAATGATTTTCAACTCGCTTTCGTTCATCCTGCTGTTCTTACCGCTGTGTTATGCGGGGTTCATCCTGACCCATCGTGGCTTGGGTTGGCCTGGCGCCTATGCGTTCCTGGTTGTCACGTCGATCATATTCTACGCGCAGTTCAATGTGCTTCTGGCATTGGTTTTGGTGGGCTCGATCACGTTCAATTTCTTGGTCGGGCAAACCATTCAGAAGTTATCTGACCGATCTACTGCACGCTTGTTGATGCTTGGTGCTATTACAGTCAATTTGGTGGCTCTCGGGTACTTCAAGTACGTTAACTTCTTTATCGACATCACCAATTCCGTGTCTGGTGGCGGCTTCTCGCATCTCGATATTCTGGTTCCGGTCGGGGTGTCGTTCTTCACATTCACTCAGATCGGTTACTTGATCGAGGCATCGGCCGGGCGTGCTCGCAAGGTCAACTTTGTAAAGTACGCTCTCTTTGCAGGTTTCTTCCCGTGCGTCACGGCAGGTCCATTGCTGCTTCAACGCGAAATGTTCGACCAGATGGACAAGCGAACGGATTCAGCGTTCAATCCAGCGCGTGTGTCGATTGCGTTGACGATGTTTGGTATCGGACTTGCAAAAAAGGTTCTGATCGCAGACTCGATCGCACCGTTTTCGAACACTGTCTTTGACGGAGTGGCCGCAGGGCAAGCAGTCGCCATGACAGAGGCATGGATCGGTAGCCTTTGCTACACGCTGCAACTTTACTTCGACTTTTCTGGTTACTCGGACATGGCAATCGGGATTGCATTCCTGTTCGGCTTTAAGTTGCCTCTGAACTTCAATTCGCCATTCAAGGCAACGAGCATCTCCGAGTTTTGGAGCCGTTGGCACATGACGATGACGCGGTTCTTCACCACGTTCATCTACACCCATTTCGCCATGACGAATGCAAGGCGCGCGCAAGAACACGACTACGGACGTGTGAGAAAATGGTTGGCTGCGGGGGCCGCTCCTGTCTTCTACACCTTTGTCATTGCAGGTATCTGGCACGGTGCCGGCTGGACGTTTGTGGTGTACGGGCTGATCCACGGAACAGCATTGGCCATCAACCACGGATGGCGTGAATTTGGTTTTCCGAAGGTTCCATCAGCGTTGGGATGGTTCCTCACAATGCTGGTTGTCGTCATGGGCCTCGTCGTGTTCAGAGCGCAGGATCTGGGGACAGCGGGGACAATCCAGGCGGCGATGTGGGGATTGGCGAAGATCTTTATGGAGATGCAGGCGTCGGTTTGGATCTCGATCGACGTCTATCCGGCAGTCTTGGCAATCCTTGTTGGCACCGTCATCGTTCTTACGATGCCAAATTCGCAAGAGATCCTTCGTGGACAATGGATGAGTTGCGATAAGATGCCAGAGAATATCCGGACATCCAAGAGTTGGTTGAGTTGGTCACCGACTGCAGCTTGGGCTGCTGGTGTTGGACTGCTGATCGTAATTGCCGCGACGTCACTCAACGATACGTCTGGGTTCTTGTACTACGATTTTTAAGTGATGTTCCGCGTCGCTGCGATTGTGCGTGAGAGGTAGAAAATGAATATGGTCCCAAACGCGGGCGCGACAGTCGAGCTTGTTTTGCCGCGCGAAATCTCCGATGAAACCGCTGGAGATATAGAAAAAGAATCTGTCTATGTCTCACCAGAGATTGAGCGGATCGTCGTCAATTCTGATCGCACGCACGCTACCGTGCTGTTGCGATCCTCGGACGCGACGGACGAGGCCATCGACAAGGCGACACGTTATCTCGAAGTCATGGCGAAGCACCTGAGCGGTTTTGACGTGAAGGTTCTCTTCAAAACTGAAAGACAGGATCAAGGGGCGTACATTCAGAATGCGCACCAGGGCCTGGTCGATCGAGGATGGGTCCATGACTATGGAAAAGGCCAAGTTGCCTACACCGGCCCAGTGCTCAGCCTTGCTCGGTTTGTAAATGACGAGGCAGCCAAGCTCTATGCGCAAGTCTTTGCGACCGAGGATGCGCACTTTCCCGCCTTCATTGATCACGAGACCTTGCACAAGTGTGGGTATATCGAGTCTCATCCGAATGCTGTCAGCCATGTCGCGAGCATGGTCGAGGACTTCGACAAGCTGGAGGCTTACCGGCTGGCAAACTCTTGTGGTGCCGGTCCGGCGATGCCGCCGGAAACGGATATTCATCACGCCGGCATGTGCCTGAATCCAGCTGCCTGTCTTCCAGCATATCCGACGCTCGAGGGCAGAAAGATCGGTCCCGAGGGGCACATCATAAGTTGGCTTGGGCGGGTCTTCCGTTACGAATCCAGAAACATCTCTGGGCTAGACCGGCTCTATGAATTCAACGTACGCGAGATTGTGTTTGTCGGATCCGAGGATTTCGTCGCGGAGCGGCGTGAACGCGCGCTGCCTCTCATCAAGACCCTCGCGGAAACGCTGGATCTGGACATGAACTTGGAGAGTGCGACAGATCCGTTCTTTGCAACCGTCTCTGCTGCAAAGAAGTTCTTCCAGCAGGCGCATGATGTGAAGAACGAGATCCTGTTGTCGTCCTTGAAGCCGGATGGTTCGTCAAAGGTGATGGCAGGTGGTTCGGTGAACATGCACGGAACATTCTTCGGAGAACGGTTCAACATCACCACCGAGGATGGGAAGCCGGCACATACAGGGTGCATCGGTCTGGGCGTCGAGCGTTGGGTGATATCAGCGTTCACCCAACACGGTTTTGATCCAAGCCGCTGGCCGCAGCGCGTGCGCGACGCAATTTTCCCGGTTTGAACTGCGCACAAGAACCAAAGTGAGAATGGAGTTTCGAGAATGAAGCTGGAGAAAATCGTCGCGCAGGTCCTTGCGGTGGATGAGACGGAATTAGACAACGAGTCCAATGCTTTGAATACCCGCAATTGGGATAGTCTCAGGCATATCGAGCTGCTGCTCGCAGTCGAAACCGCATATGAAGTGCGATTCTCGATGGCGGAGATCACGAGCATGCAAAAGCTTGGTGATATGAAAGATCTTCTCTCGGCGAAGGGTGCCGACAGCTGAATTTCCGAGCGTTATAGGGATCTCTGCACTGCGCGGAGATCTCGAAACGTCGACCTACCGCTATACCATGCTCCATCACAGCGCCTCTCAAGGCTCGCAAAAGAGTATGTGCACCGGCCCTCGGTTCCTACCTCAAACGTCGAATTGAGCGAAAACGGGAGCGTGATCGGACGGCTTGTCGTGTCCACGCCAGTTCCTGCCAATGCGGCTCGATCCTTCAACATGAACGACACCGCCTCGGTACCATATGTGATCGAGCCTGCGTCCCTTGTCGGCAGCCGCCCAATCGCGTGCACGGTATGACCACCAGGAATAGAGCTTCTCTGGCTCGGGAATGTCGATACGCGTGACATCGGTCCACGCGCCTGCGGCCATGAGCGCAGCCATTGCATCGGTTTCGACCGGCGTGTGGCTGACAACCTTGAGAAGTTGTTTGTGTGACCAGACGTCAGTCTCGAGCGGAGCAATGTTCAAATCGCCGACTAGAATATGCTGCCCATCGAGTTCGCGGGACCAATCGGTCATCTCGGCGACAAAATCCAACTTGTGTCCGAACTTCTCGTTCTTGTCCCGATCGGGGATGTCTCCTCCAGCCGGCACATAGAAGTTATGCAGCACGGTTCCGTCTTGCAGGCGCACCGCGCAGTGGCGCGCGTCCTCCCGACCGCACCAATCAATGTGATCAACCGGGTCGCAACCGACACGACTGAAGATGGCGACCCCATTGTAACCCTTGAACCCCCGCGCAGTGACCAGACGGTAGCCGCGTGCTTCAAATGCTTCGGTCGGAATCTTCTCAACCGGCGACTTGGTCTCTTGAAGACACAGTAGATCCGGGCATTCCTCTGCCATCAGCGTTTCGACCAGTTCGGCGCGCAGTCGTACAGAATTGATGTTCCAAGTGGCGATCGTCAGCGGCATTGGGGTCTCCATTGGGAAGGCGCGCACCTTGGACCTGATCGCGCATCCGTCGCAAGCCCGAACGTGACGCAAATTCACAACCGGGTGCTTGGACCTTTCACAGCTACGGGATCAACGCTATGTTCCGGCAATGATCACACTTGATATCATCTCAGACCCAATCTGCCCCTGGTGCTACATCGGCAAGGCCAACCTGGACGAGGCGATTGCCCGAACAGGCCAGAATCCGTTCGACATCAACTGGCGGATCTTCCAGCTCAATCCAGACATGCCACCTGCTGGCGCTGATCGGCGAGAATACCTCGAGACGAAATTTGGCGGGCCTGACCGTGCGAAAGAAATCTACGGCCGGATCCGGGGCGCCGCCGAAGAAGCGGGTCTTGCCGTCAACTTCGACTTGATCGCACGAACGCCAAACACGATGGACGCGCACCGCCTGATCCGTTGGTCCAAGACAACGGGCATGCAGACGGCCTTGGTGCAGCAACTCTTCATACGATACTTCGAGAAGGGCGAGGATATTTCGGACCACGCCATCCTGCTCGATGCGGCCGAGGCAATCGGTATGGAACGAACCGTCGTTCAGCGTTTGCTCGAAGGTGACGCAGACCGTGATTTGCTGCAAGAAGAGGATGTGACCGCGCGCGAGATGGGCGTCGGCGGCGTACCTTGCTTCATCGTTGGCGGAAAATATGTGGTGCAGGGCGCCCAACCGCCTGAAACTTGGGTGCGCGTGATCGAGGAACTTGCCGCGTCACAATCCAACGAGGCGCAGGAACAGGCAAAGGCAGATTAGGTGACGCCATGAACATGCTGATCTCGGAATTGCAGATGCTGGCTGGCGACTGGCGGTCCTGGATTGTCGTCGCGCTCATGGCGCTCATCGCCGTGCATTCCATCGTCTACTTTTTCATGTGCCCTTATGTGAACGGACGGGCGACTATCTCGGATACAGCGGTTTCAGAGGCACGCGGCACTCAGTTCAAGCACGGAATTCGCCTTGGCATCATGATGGTGGCCGGGATCGTTCTGACGCTTGCCGGATTGTTCATGATTGCAGAGGGCGTCAAGCCAGCCTTTGCTTTGGCCGCCATGGTCGCCGGCATGGTTATCACGCAGACCGAGCCGACCCGTTCGATGATCCGTGAGAACACGCAGCGCGTTGTAGCATTGCGTGATGCAGAGCCATTGGTGCGGGAGGCGGCTCAGAACCGCCTACGCGGCACGCACCGTGAACTTGTTATGACCAATGTCGCGCTTTTGGCGGCCTTGGTCGTCGGCATTGCGGTCTTCGGATAAAGCGTCGGACTGAGGCGTCCGGGACTCACGCTGCTTGCAGGGTCTCACGCCCGTGCGGCGCCATGAAATCGACGATGGGTCCCGCTGGAAGTATCCTATGGGGATTAATCGTCTCGTGGCTCCGATGGTAGTGGTGTCGAATGTGATCCATGTTCACCGTCTCCGCCACACCCGGCCACTGGTAGAGTTCGCGGGTGTATGCCCAGAGTGCCGGATAATCCACGATCCGACGAATGTTGCATTTGAAGTGCCCGACATAGACGGCGTCGAACCGAACCAGGGTCGTGAACAGGCGCCAGTCCGCTTCTGTGATCTGCTCGCCTGCCAGATAACGCCGGGTCGACAGACGCTCTTCAACGCGATCAAGCTCTGCAAACAGCGCGACTACGGCTGAATCGTACGCGTCCTGAGATGTCGCGAAGCCTGCCTTGTAGACCCCGTTGTTGACGTTGTCGTAGATCGGGGCGTTGATCGCATCGAGCTCCGCGCGCAAGGCTTCAGGATAGAAATCGAGACCATTGACAGTCAGCCCCTCAAAGGCCGTGTTGAACATCCGAATAATCTCGGAGCTTTCGTTCGAGACGATGGTGTTGCGCTGAGTGTCCCAAAGCACTGGTACGGTGACGCGGGTCGACACGGTCGGATCTGCGGTTGTGTAGATCTGATGCATGAATTGTTTGCCCAGCAGCAGATCACCCGTTGCCCCGGGCCAGTCGGGGTCCAGTGTCCATCCGTGCTCGAACATAAGAGGATGCACCACGCTCACACCAATATGCTTCTCCAACCCTTTCAAGGCCCGGAAGATCAGTGCTCGATGCGCCCACGGACAAGCATACGAGACATAAAGGTGATAGCGTCCACTCTCGGCCTTGAACCCGCCTTCGCCTGATGGCCCGGCTGATCCGTCCGCCGTCACCCAGTTGCGGAACTGGGCTGCAGAACGCTCGAACTTCCCACCGGATTTTTTCGTATCGTACCATGTGTCATGCCAGACACCGTCCACCAGCAGTCCCATGTCGCGCTCCTCATCGACGTTCCTGGAGGGTAACGTAACTCCGGGCCAACGCTGATACATCCCCGCTTAAGAGCAAGGGCGTTTTCAGATCTACGCAATAAAGCTCTGTTCGACTGACCGCTGACAAACCACACACGCATGGCGTTCACTATTCAGATTGGTTAACCTCCGCCTCGGTTAAGTGTCCTGTCGAGGGGTGGGGCCATGTCAGTTGTGGATTACATCGGAGCGACGGCAGCACGTCTGACCGGATTCGCAGCTTTGATACCCGCATGGCTGGCGCTCCAACGTTACACTCTTCCGTTCATCACTGGCGGGCCACTGGTTCTGGTGGTCGATACGCTGCGGGCGAGCCTCTACCCTCTGCTATGGCTGGTCGTGGCGTGGCTTCTACTCTACCCGAAATCCACGCGTCATATCCTTTTCAGACGCGAGGATTGGCGTAGGCGCATCGTTCTGGCGGTGATCTACGCCGTCGGTATTCCATTCATTTTCGTCTCGGCGATCGAGACTGTTCGCACCTACTGGCTCCAGACCATCTGGATCGCCGATGCGTTCTTGCTGATGCTGCCACTTGTATGGTTCGCCTTCCTGTTTGCGTTCTCCTTGCCGGGTGCCTACGCGCGGCACATCGCCGAGGAACGAGACGAGGCGATCGAAGCGCAGACACATCTGTCCGAAGAGACCCGCGCGCTCGAGGCTGATCGTGCGTTCACGCAACAATTGCGAGATCAGAGCGATCAGGTTCGGTCCGGCTATGTGGGTGAGAACGCAGACCTACAGAAATGGCAACAACGGGTGCTCGCCCGCCAGGAAGAGCAGTCCGAGATCCGCGAGGATCGTCGGGCGTTCAATCGAAAGCGCACCCTGCGGCAGATCCTCGGCCGATCTGCCGTGGCACTTGTTGTGGTCGGTTTCATCGTGGTGGTCTTGCAGAGCTTTACGCAATCGCTCGAGACGCAGCGCTTGCTGTCGAAATATATGCCGGTGCTGCTGGGCGTCGTTCTCGTGAGCATTTTTGTGATCGGTAACGTTGCCTTCGGAGCGCGTGGGGGCACTGTGTTTGGCCGAGTGTTCCGGATTGTCGGCTTCGTCGTGGTGTTCAGCCTCTTGGTGAACCTGATCTTCATGCCGGCGTCGACGAACATCCTCGCGATTGTTTACGAGGACTTTCTGGCGCAGGCGATCGGCAGCGTGACACAGTTGGAAGATGTCCTGAAGAAATAGCGCCGTCAGGGCACGCCAGCGTGCTATCGCCCGGATGCCCAACCGGACGATATCACGGAGGACAGAATGCGGTCGGTCAAATCTATCCAATTCACCGCCTGCCATGCCGAAGGCGAAGTCGGTGACGTGATCACCGGCGGCGTGGCGCCTCCGCCCGGAGAGACGCTTTGGGATCAGTCCCGCTGGATTGCCCGGGACGATACCTTGCGCAAGTTTGTCCTGAACGAACCGCGTGGCGGTGTCTTTCGCCATCTCAATTTGCTGGTGCCGCCGAAGCATCCTGATGCGGATGCGGCCTGGATAATCATGGAGCCCGAGGACACGCCGCCGATGTCGGGATCAAACTCGATCTGCGTTGCAACGGTGCTGCTCGAGACTGGCATCCTGCCGATGACGGAACCGGAAACCGTGCTGACGCTGGAAGCTCCGGGCGGGTTGGTGGAAGTCCGGGCAACCTGCCGCGAAGGGCACGTTGAACGCGTACGCGTGCGCAATCATCCCAGTTTTGCCGACCAGATGAGCGTGCCGGTGGAGGTTGCAGGGATCGGAACGCTGAACGTCGATACCGCCTATGGCGGCGACAGTTTCGTCATTGTCGATGCGCCTGCACTCGGTTTCGCGCTGACGCCGGACGAGGCGCGCGATCTGGCAGAGGCCGGAATCAGGATCACCGCTGCGGCCAATGATCAGCTTGGGTTCCGCCATCCGGTCAATGCTGAGTGGGATCACATTTCGTTCTGTCAGATCGCCGGACCGGTCGAGACGATCGACGGTGTCAAGACTGGCCGCAATGCGGTTGTGATCCAGCCGGGCAAGATTGACCGTTCACCGACGGGCACGGGATGCTCTGCCCGAATGGCTGTGATGCATGCGCGGGGTGAGCTCGCTATTGGTGAGAAGTTCGTCGGCCTTTCTCTGATAGGCTCTCGCTTCGAGTGCAGTATTGAAAGCACGACTGAACTGGCAGGTAAAACCGCAATCATTCCTAGTATATCGGGCCGGGCCTGGATCACGGGGCAACGGACCGAAATGCTGGATCCATCAGATCCGTGGCCACTCGGCTATAGACTCTCGGACACTTGGCCATATATACGGTGATTACCACCCAAAATGCGCGGGGCTTAACCGGATGTTGATTGCATCCGGTGCAGGTCGCGCTTTCACTTATGGAAGGATGACGAGATGAAAGACAATTACGACAAGGGTGATCTCATCGAGTTCCAGGCATCCGAACACTGCGGCGACGATCTGCGCGCCACGAGCGAGGATGCGGACGCCGCCGAGCATCCGGCGAAGCCACGGACGTGGATGCGTCTGCCAGCATACGTGATGTCGGCATAGTGGGTTCTGGGGCCGGTCTCCGGCCCCGACTACCCCTGTGCGCCGGGGCGTGACCTGAGGAACAGGTACAAAGGCAGCGCGCAACTTACCCCGATCGAGATCCCGACAAGCGGCGTGATCACAAGATCCAGCCAGCGCCGGTCACGCACACACTCATAAACCACCCAAATCACAAGTGCCGTGTAGCTCACGGTCAGGTCGTAAACCAGTCCGGTCGCGGCGTCGTTCACGTTCCAGGCCTCGACCATGCCTGACAGGCTCCAGCCGAATTCGTTGAACCAGCGTGCGAAATAGGTCCACGGAAGGATCGTGCCGATAATCGCGAGCACCAGATAAACGATACGGATGGCAGACATGAGTTCGATCCTTCCGGCGGGTTCTCATCGGACATAGGTCGCCGGTCCCCAATGTCATTGGTGGCGCGCGTGAGTTGGTCGTTCACAGTTTCCTGAGGTGATGCAAGACTACGTCCACTGTTGGAACGTGGTCATAGCGTTCCGTCACCGATGCTGGTTCGCTGTGAAATGCCAAACCCCTTCTGATGATCGGCTCGACCGGATTGGGTTCCCAAACCCGAGCCTGAATGGTCGTTGAGCTTTCAGATCGTTGCCTCGACCAGCGAGCGGCGCGCGGTGTCGAGGTGATCACGCATGGCTTGCGCCGCAGCTTCTGCATCGCGCGACCGGATAGCATTCACAATGGCGCGGTGCTGGCGATTGTATATGGTGATGATCGCCGGGTTTAGCGTCAGAGTGCGCATCCGTGCCCACTGCGCATGGCTGCGGACCTCGTGTGTTTTCTCCATCATCCAGCGGATCATTGGATTGCGCGCGGCATCTGCCAGCGCGAGATGGAATTGCTCGTCTGTGTCGGCAAACCGGCGGCTCTCCGATCCCGATTCCATAACGGCCAGATGGGTCTCGGCGCGTTCCAGATCGGCTTCAGTCGCATGCAACACCGCCAAACGGACCATATGGGGCTCCAGCGCGAAACGGGCGTCGACCAGTTCCAGCGGGCGGGTCGTCTCGATCACCGACGCCGTCGGCGATCCGCTGGCATAGGTGACATAGGTGCCGGACCCGGCGCGTCGTTCGACGAAACCCATGTCCTCGAGCGTCTTCAGCGCCTCGCGGACTGTGCCGCGCGCGACGCCGTATTCCTCGGACAAAGTGCGTTCAGCCGGCAGACGCGCGTCCATTGAATAGTGCGCATTGGTGATCTGACGGCGCAGGTCGAGGGTGATATCGCGGGCATTCATGAATCATCGATACCAATTCTGAACCAAAAACACAAATGCGGTTGCATATTGGTCCGGCTTTGGTGCAGCTTACGCTCAGCGAGATTCGAACAGGGCCGTCAGAGCCCGCCAGCGACAGGAGAGAGGGGCCGATGGATATCGAAGCCTTTGTCGACGCCCCGGGGCGTGACGAGAAAGTCAAAGAAGTCCGCGAAATGATCGACAAGCTGGGGATCGAGTATCTCTATCTCCAGTTCGTATCCGTCACCGGCAAGATCATGGGCAAGGGCATCCCGGCAGATCACTGGGAGAGCGTCGCGAAGAAGGGGTTCCAGCTCGTCTACGGCGCAACCATGAACCTATTCACGGACCGCGCCGGCAACTACATGGGCTATGGCCCGGAGGCCGCCGAACTGGTGGGCATCCCGGAGCCTGAAACCTTCATGCAGTTGCCCTGGGCGCCGAAGATCGGACGCTTTTACTGCACGCTGTTCCGCAACCGCGAGGAAAAGGTCGATCCGGGCGGCTACCTGACTGCTGACTGCCGCGGGAACCTACGCCGCCTGCATAAGAAGTTCCAGGAGAAGCACGGGCGTCAGCTCCGCATCGGTACCGAGCCGGAAATGATGTGGCTGAAGTTCAACGAGAACGGCGTACCGGAAGAGGGCTTCTCCAAACCGTACTGCTACCACATCGACCAGTTCGAAAGCCTGCGTCCCGTGACCCTGAAGGTCATGGAATACACCCGCAAAATGGGTCTGGACATGATTCAGGGCGACCACGAGGACGCGCCGGGTCAGCTGGAACTCAACTGGATGTTCGATGATGTGCTGCGCAACGCGGATCGTCTGACGACGTATCGCCAGATCTGCGCCCAGGTCGCACGCGAGCAGGGCATCTTCGCCTGCTTCATGACCAAGCCGTTCATGGGTGTTTCGGCCTCGGGCTGTCACCACAACATGTCGCTCTGGCGTGGTGGACAGGACGAGTTTGTCCGTACGGGCAATGATCCGGACAACCTGCCGGGCATGCGTGACAACTACATGTACGTGAAGGGTGGCGAAAACACCTTCATGCCGGATGATGACGACCCGCAGATGCCGGGCAAGGAAGGCCTCGTGGCGATCGGCGGCGTGGTCCACCACCTACAGGCGCTGACGGCGATCGGCTGTTCGACCGTCAACTCGTACCGCCGTCTTTGGGACACGGGCTTCTGGGCGCCGGTCTTCGCCGACTGGGGTTTCCAGAACCGCACAACAGGCTTGCGTGTCTCCGCTCCGGGCCGGTTCGAGTATCGCTCGGTCGACTCTATGGTCAACCCGTACCTGATGGGATCGACGCTGCTCGCCGCAATGGACGATGGCATTGACAACCAACTGGACCCAGGCGCCCCGGAAGAGCGCAACATCTACGAGGCCATCAAAGAGGGCAAGGACGTCAAGAAGCTGCCGATGTCCTTGGGTGAAGCGCTCGATCACCTGCGCGGAAGCGAAGTCGTGCAACGTGGCATGCCGGGCGAGATGTTCCGGCTCTACGATGAGTACAAGTCGGACGAATATGCGCGGTTCATGTCGACCGTCACCGATTGGGACAAGGAAACCTACATGGAATGCCTGCCCTGATCCAATCGCAGGGTGGGGTCCGGCCCCACCCCCAAGGAACAACGAAACCAATCCTTTCAAGGGGATACCTGTATGTGCGGAATTGCAGGACTGATCCATCGGGGGAAAAGCTCGGGCGTCGGCTCCGAGATGACTTCGATGCTTCAGGCACTCAAACACCGCGGACCTGACTCCACCGGGTTTGCAGTATACGGCAACGCCAATGACGGCGAATACGTCATGCGTTTCAAGGTTGCCGAGGCCGAAGACATGGACGGCGGCTTTGATATGCCGACCAAGATCGCAGCACGGATTGCCGAGGTGGAAAAGCGCCTTGGCGAACACGGTGCGGTCATCAAGTCGCGCGACGAGGCAACCGCCTACGCTCAGCGCTGGGTCATTGCGCATAACGGCAATACCGAGGCACTTGCCCGCTATGTCGAAGATGTCGAAGGAACCGAGCTCCTGACGATGGGCGACGCGCTGGAACTGCTCAAGGATCTGGGCGACGCCACTGTTGTGTCCGACCAGTACAATCTTGGCAGCTTCCAGGGAACGCACAGCATTGGCCACACGCGCATGGCGACGGAGTCGGACGTCGACATCCGCTCGGCGCACCCGTACTGGGCCTTTCCGTACAACGACGTTTCGGCCGTACACAACGGCCAGATCACGAACTACTGGAACATGCGCCGCGAGATGGAGCGCAAGGGCCACCGGTTCATGTCGTCGTGCGATTCCGAATTGCTGGCGGTCTACACGGCTGACAATCTGAACAATGGCATCGAACTGGAAGAAAGCCTGGAGCGTTCGATCCGCGAGATCGATGGCGTGTTCACCTATCTGGTTGCGACCAAGGACAGCCTGGGCATGGCCAAGGACACGATGGCTGCGAAGCCGCTGGTCCTGTTCGAAAGCGACGACATGATTGCGATGGCGTCGGAAGAGGTCGCCATTCGCGCGATCCTGCCGCAGGAAATTGACACATACGATCCATATGACGAGGAGGTTCGGGTATGGCGAGCATAGACTGGACGCCCGACCTCGCGTGGGGCGACAAGCAGGAAGCGCGGGCGAAAGAGCTTGGCATGATGTCCGAGCAGCTTTCGGGCCGCTCGATGGAAACATTTTTTGAACCGGCCGAGGACGAGAACCTCACTTACGCCTTCTCGAAAGATGTCGACTTCAACAAGCGGACCGAGATCGATACGGCCGACATGGACACCATGGAGGTCAACAAGAACATCCGTGCGTTGATGGACGAGGGTTACGGCACGATCGTGATCCAGAACCCGCGCGGCAAGCATTCGATCGGTGTGGGTATCCTGAACCGGCTTAACCTGATCATAGAGGGCTCGACCGGGTACTTTTCGACCGGGTTGATCGATGGACCGAACGTGCGTGTGAACGGCCGGGTCGGCTGGTCTTGCGGCGAAAACATGATGTCCGGAACCATCGTCATCGAAAAGAATGCAGGCTCGACCTTTGGCGCTGCGATCCGCGGCGGCGATCTGGTCTGCAAGGGCTCGGTCGGGTCGCGTACAGGCATCGACATGAAGGGCGGTACCATCATCGTCGGTGGCGACACCGGCGCGCTCTCGGGTTTCATGATGCAGCGCGGGCGTATGGTCGTTTGCGGCAACGCAGGAAAGAACCTGGGCGACTCGATGTACGACGGCACGATCTATGTCGGCGGCGAGATCAAATCGCTGGGCGTCGATGCCGTGGACGCAGAGTTGACTGAACTGGACCAGGCCTGGCTGAAGCGCAAGCTGAACCAGTACGGATTGCTGCCGGAGCAGGGCGTTGCCCATTTCCGCAAGATCGTCGCAGGCAAGCAGCTTTGGAATTACGACAATCTGGAACCGAACGAGAAGAAACTGATCCTCTGATCCTCAGGTGTGGGCGACGCGCCCACCCTATCGATAGATCGGGTCAGGACTGACCTACCGATAGGCAGACTATGGTGTCTGCCTACTGATAGAGAGAAGTGGGAGACCACCATGGCTGCAGACGGCGCCCCCCCCAAGAAGCCGGCACTTGCCCGCGACCCGAACCGACTGGGCGAGAGCTTTATCTTCCCGCCCCGGGTGATGGACGATATCCACATCAAGGCCGAGCTCGGCCGCTATCGGATGCGCGGCTTTTCGCTGATGAAGAAGATCCCGCATTGGGATGATCTGCCCTTCATGCCCGGCACTCTGACGCGCTTTGTGATCGAAGGTTACCGCGAAAAGTGCGACACCGACGTTGTGATCGGTCCGCGCGCTAAGAAGCCGATTAAGCTGGATATCCCAGTCTACATCACCGGCATGAGCTTCGGCGCGCTGTCTTTCGAAGCCAAGACCGCACTGGCGCGTGGCGCTACGATGGCCGGGTCGGCAACCTGCTCGGGCGAAGGGGGCATGATCCCGGACGAGCGGCGCTATTCTACCAAATGGTACTACCAGTGCATCCAGTCGCGCTATGGCTTCAACCCGCATCACTTGATGCTGGCAGATGCCTGCGAATTCTTCATCGGTCAGGGCTGTAAGGTCGGTCTCGGCGGTCACCTGATGGGTCAGAAAGTGACCGACCAGGTTGCCGAGATGCGTTCGTTGCCTGCAGGGATCGACCAGCGCTCTCCCGCCCGGCACCCGGACTGGCTGGGACCGGACGATCTGGCGCTGAAGATTCAGGAAATCCGCGAAGCAACCGATTGGCAGATTCCGATCCAGCTCAAGCTCGGCGCGGCGCGTGTCTATGACGACGTGCGGATGGCGGTGAAGTGCGATCCGGATGCGATCTACATCGACGGGATGGAAGGCGGCACGGGTGCCGGTCCGCACCTGGCCACCGAGGATACTGGCGTTCCGGGCATGGCGGCGATCCGTCAGGCCCGCAAAGCGATCGATGACCTCGGCAAACGCGGAGAGATCACGCTGGTCTATGCAGGCGGCATTCGGAACGGTGCCGACGTTGCCAAGGCCATCGCGCTGGGCGCCGACGCTATTGCCATCGGTCACTCTTCTCTTATGGCCCTGAACTGCAACAAGGATATCGACGAGGCGAACTACCCCGAAGAGATCGGCGCAGAGCCCGGCTATTGCTACCATTGCCACACAGGCCGGTGCCCGGTTGGCGTGGCGACGCAGGATCCGGAACTGCGCAAGCGTCTGAACCCCGATGAGGCCGCCGAGCGAGTCTATAACTTCCTGCACACGCTGACCATCGAGGCTCAGCTGTTCGCGCGCGCTTGCGGAAAGACCTCGCTGCACTCGCTCGAGCCCGAAGATCTGGCCGCGCTGACCATGGAGGCGTCGGCCGTCGCCATGGTTCCGATCGCGGGCACGAACTACACGGTCGGCGTCGACGACTACCACCACATCTGAAGTCAAGGATGGGCGGGCCGCCCATCCTACGATGCCGGCAGGGTGAGCGCATAGCCCTCCGGGGACGGGAGAGACACATGGCAGGCACTAGCTACAAGGGTTCGGAGATCAAGGACGTCGATCAGTTCCTCAAAGGGGACGGTCTGGAATCCGAACGTGAAAAGGAAATCGGCCAGCACATCGGTTATCGTTACGACGTGAACCTGGTGCCGGATTACGACCGGATCACGCCGTACCTGAAGACGTACATGGAGCACATGGGCTGGGACGATCTCAACTGGCTCGAGGACGTCCACATGGGCTACGAGGAGGGCAACCCGGCCGTCTTCGACCGCAACATCAACGGCTGGGTCCGTGTGCCGGCGTCGGTTGACCTGCCGGACAACCAGCAGGACCGGGACATGATCGCCCGCGATCTGCTGCTGAAGTTCCAGATGTCGCCGAACCTCCCGCTGGTGCAATTGCGTCAGGCCTATTGCAAATTCTGAGAATGCAGCCCCGTCCCTCGTCCTTCCCATCGTGGGGGAAGGGGACGGCCGAACCCAAACTCCGAGAGTCATGGCCGCCATCGAGATGAACCCCGCGACCGCCAAGCTTCTGGGACTTGCACCGGAGCCTCAGCCTCTGCGCGATGCATTCCTGCGCTGGCAGTGCAGGATCCGCCAGATGATGATGCGCGACGATCGTGGCCGACCGGGCGACGCGATCATGCCCGCTCTGACCTTGCCGGGGGCGACCGAGCCGATGGGCCACATCATCACCGTGCTGTCGAAGGGCCCAGCGCACTCCAAGACACCGGAGATGCGCCACATGGCACAGCGCACGAACGATCCGGCATCGATCCGCGAGGCGGCGCTGAAGTTCTTCGGCGAGTTCTACTATCAGAAAGCAACTGAGTTCAGCGACATCCTGACGGCGACGTTTCCGCCGGATAGTCCGGGTGCTGCGGCCATTCGCCGGGCCGAGCGCTGCACGGTGACTTTCGACGTCTTCAATCAGCGCTATGACCTGGATTGCCGGGGCTGGAAGCTGACCGCCAAGAACCCGCTGTGGCAGTCGACGTATTGGCACAACAGGCTTTTCAATCCCACGCTGCCGGAGAACACGGTGATCCTGGGGTTCGAGCCTGACTGGAAGACTTCGACCGCCAACCCGAGCCCCGTCTGAAGGACCCGCCGATGCCCTACGGATATGTCGTCGCCCAGATCACAGTGACCGATCCCGACGCCTATCCGGCTTACGTGGCCAAGGTTCAACCGATCATCGAGATGTTTGGTGGGGCGTTCCTCGTGCGCGGCGGTCGCGGTGAATTCCACGAAGGTACGCCGTCGGGACAGCGGACGGTCGTGGTCAGGTTTCCATCATATGAGAAGGCGGTAGAGTGGTATCACTCTGACGCGTACGCTGAGGCCAAAGCCATGCGCATGGCGGCCTCGTACAGTGTGCAGACCATCGTCGAGGGCGTTTGAGACAATCCTGACAGGGGGTAGAGATGACGAAGAGAGTGGCGATTATCGGTGCCGGGCCATCCGGGTTGGCGCAGTTGCGCGCATTCCAGTCGGCGGCAGAAAAGGGCGCCGAGGTGCCCGAGGTTGTCTGCTTCGAGAAGCAAGAGGATTGGGGCGGCCTCTGGCGGTATTCCTGGCGCACCGGTGTCGATGAATACGGCGAGCCGGTCCACAACTCGATGTATCGCTACCTGTGGTCGAACGGCCCGAAGGAAGGCCTGGAGTTCGCCGACTACACCTTTGACGAGCACTTCGGCCGGCCGATTGCGTCTTATCCGCCGCGCGCCGTCCTGTACGATTATATCGAAGGCCGTGTGAAGAAGGCCGGTGTCCGTGACAAGATCCGTTTTCGTACGGTTTGTCGCCAGGTCGAGGAGACCGAAGACGGCAAGTTCCGGGTGACTGTCGAGGATCTGCCTGCGGCCAAGACATATTCCGAGATCTTCGATCACGTGGTGATTGCAACAGGCCATTTCTCGACGCCCAACGTCCCGCACTATCCCGGATTCGAGAGCTTCAAGGGCCGCGTGCTGCACGCTCACGACTTCCGCGATGCGCTGGAGTTTAAGGACAAGGACATCCTGCTCCTCGGCACGTCCTATTCGGCCGAAGACATCGGCTCTCAGTGTTGGAAGTATGGCTGCAAGTCGGTGACCGTCGCGCACCGCACGGCACCGATGGGCTATGACTGGCCAGACAACTGGCAGGAAGTGCCCGCGCTCGTGAAGGTCGAGGGCAACACTGCGTTCTTCAAGGACGGCACGTCAAAGGACGTCGACGCGGTTTTGCTCTGCACCGGCTACAAGCATCACTTCCCGTTCCTGCCGAAGGAGTTGCGGCTGGAATGCCCCAACGTGCTTGCGACGCCGCACCTCTACAAGGGTGTCGCGTTCATCGATAACCCGAAGATCTTTTATCTCGGGATGCAGGACCAGTGGTACACGTTCAACATGTTCGACGCCCAGGCCTGGTGGGCGCGCGACGTGATGATGGGCCGGATCGACATTCCTAGCCGTGCCGAGATGCAGGCCGATATCGACGCACGGATCGCTGCTGAAGGTGAATTGGCGGACGACTATGCCTGCATCGATTATCAGGGCGCCTACACCGAAGAACTGATGAACGAGACCGATTATCCGAACTTCGACATCAAGAAGTCGAACGAGGCGTTCTACCAGTGGAAGAAACACAAGAAGCAGAACATCATGACGTTCCGCGACAACGGTTACGTCTCGCCGATGACAGGCACCGAGGCTCCAGCGCACCACACGGTGTGGAAGGACTGCCTTGACGACTCGATGGAGGATTACCTGCGTCAGTGATCAATCGGCGGGGTGCCTTGTGCACTCCAGCCGACGCCGCAGGAAAAGGCGGGCCAAGACAAGGCCAATGGTCGGCCAAACATCAGGGGCAAAGACCCCGTCAACAGGAGAAGGTAAATGTACAGAAAACTGACAGCGGCGCTGCTTGCCAGTGCAATAGCTGCCCCGGCGATGGCTGCGGACAGCGACGACCCGATCATTATTCCGCTGCACAACTGGTCCAGCCAGATCGTGATGAGCCACGCGGTTGGCCAGATCTTCGAGGAGATGGGCAACAACGTCGAGTTTGTCACCACGGACAGCCAGGCGGTCTACGAGTCAGTCCGTCTGGGCGATGTGACCCTGGAACTGGAAGTCTGGGAAGGCGCTTTCGGGGCTTCGTTCCGCGCGGCACTGGAGAAGGGCGGCATCGTCGATGTCGGCGACCACGATGCGGTTACGCGCGAGGATTGGTGGTATCCGAGCTGGACCAAGGAAGCTTGCCCGGGTCTGCCGTCCTGGGAAGCACTGAACGATTGCGCCGCACTGTTCAAGACCGCTGAGACTGGCGACAAGGGCATGTACCTGGATGGACCGGTTGACTGGTTGAAGCACGGCAAGGAACGCGTCGAGGCCCTTGGCATGGACTTCACCGTGATCAACGCGGGCTCCGCCGCGGCGCTTTGGGCAGCAATCGGTGCGGCCGAAAAGGACAAGAAGCCGATCGTCGTGTTCCACTGGACGCCGAACTTCGCGGAGGCTGTCTGGCCGGGCGAGTTCGTTGAGTTCCCGGAATGGGTCGATGGTTGTGACAAGGATCCAAAGGTCGGTCCGAACCCGGATGCTTTGTATGACTGCGGAAACCCGGCCAAGGGTTACCTGAAGAAGGCAGCCTGGGACGGTATGGAAGCCAAGTGGCCGGGCGCTTACAAGGTTCTGACCAAGATCTCGTTCACCAATGCTCAGATCGCCGAAATGGCGAAGCTGGTCGATATCGACGAGATGGAGCCGGAAGAAGCCGCTGCTGCATGGCTCGAAGAGAACGAGGCTGTCTGGAAGCCGTGGACCGAGTGAGCGGTATCTCCTATTGATCCGTGGGGTGCGGCGCGCCGCACCCTACATACGAGGAGACTGCCTTGACCGATGCTCCCGTCATCTCGGCCAGCAATGTCTGGAAGCTTTTTGGCCCGGACCCCGAACGGTATCTGGCGTCCATGCCGACAAACCATTCCTTCGATCAGATCCGCGCCGATGGCTACATTGCGGGTGTGAAGGACGTCTCGATCGAGGTTGCCCGTGGCGAGATGCTGGTCATCATGGGCCTTTCCGGATCGGGCAAGTCGACACTGGTGCGCTGTTTCTCACGCCTGCACGAGATCACTGGCGGCACCATCGAGGTTGATGGCCAGGACATCGGTGCCCTGACCGAGAAAGATCTGATCGAGCTTCGCCGCTCCAAGATGGGAATGGTGTTCCAAAGCTTCGGTCTGCTGCCGCACCGCACGGTACTGGAAAACGTCGCCTTCCCGCTGCAAATGCGCGGTCAGGACCGGCACGATCGCCGCGCGCGCGCGCTCGAGGTTATCAGGTTGGTTGGTCTCGACGGGCGTGAGGAATACTTCCCCCGAGAGCTGTCTGGCGGTCAGCAACAACGTGTCGGGATTGCCCGTTCTCTGGCGATCGAACCGGATATCTGGTTCCTGGACGAACCGTTCAGTGCGCTCGATCCGCTGATCCGGCGCGAAATGCAGGACGAGTTCCTCCGCCTGCAGGACATGCTGGGCAAGACCATCGTGTTTATCACCCACGATTTCGACGAGGCGCTGCGCCTTGCCGACCGGATTGCCATCATGAAGGATGGCGCTGTCGAGCAATGCGATACGCCGGACAAGATCGTGCTCAACCCGGCAACCGAATATGTCGCCAAGTTTACCGAAGACATCGACAAGGCGCGCGTCGTCCATGCAGGCGTGCTGGCGCAAGCGGATCTTGCGGGAGAGGGTGAACCGGTCACTGCTTCGGCTACGATCCAATCGCTGGCGCGTCGGCTCATCAATGATCCGGCACCCGCCATTCCGGTGAACGGTGCCGATGGAGCACCGATAGGAGCGATGGATCGGCAACAGGCGCTGGACGTGCTTCTGGGTCAGGCGTAGCTTCGGCGGATGGCGGTCACCACGGACACCGCGCCCATCGAGGCCCCTCGGTTCACCAAGCAACAGGTCGCACTTGGCCTGCTGATGCTCGCGATTGCGATTGCGATTGCACGCCCGTTGTTGCCCGAGTGGATGATCGATCGTCCCGATGACGGTGGTCTGTTCCCATTGGCTGTCTGGCTGGACGCCTTCTTCAATTTCCTGCGTTACGATCTTGGCCTGGAAGCCGTTACCCGGTGGATCGCGTCGAACCCGCTGAAGTTTCTGCTGGATACTTCGGCGAATCTGCTCGAGGGCAAACGACGATGGCCGCACCTGGGGCCGATCCCATGGCCCGCCATCGCGGCTTCGGCAGCCGTGATCGGGTATTGGCTGGGCGGTTGGCGCATGGCGCTGATTGCTGGCGGCACGTTCCTCTGGGTTGCATTGATCGGCCAGTGGAAGCTTGCGATGCAGACGCTTGCGGTGATCGCGGTTGCGGCGCCGCTCGCCTTTTTCCTGGGCCTGGGGCTCGGAATTCTTGCCTGGAAGTATCGCTGGGTCGACACGGCGATCAAGCCGATCCTTGCGATCCTGCAAACCCTGCCCTTCTTCACCTACCTCTTGCCCGCTGTGATCTTCTTCATCGTTGGACCAACAGCCGCGGCGGTCGCGACCATTGTCTATGCGATCCCACCCATGGTGCTGATGACCTCGGTCGGGTTGCGCAAGGTTCCGCCGGAGGTGGTCGAAGCAGGCAAGATGGCCGGGTGCACCCGGTGGCAGATGCTGCGCCACGTCTATGTACCGTCCGCCCGGACCGAGATGCTGGTGGGGCTTAACCAGATCATCATGCTGTGCCTCGCGATGGTCGTGCTGACGGCGTTCATCGGTATGACGGGGCTCGGCCAGAAACTGCTCTCTAACATGAACAGCTTCAAGCTGGGCCGCTCGTTCGAGATCGGGGTGAGCATCGTGCTGATTGCGGTGATGCTGGACCGGATGTCGAAGGCTTGGGTGCTGAAGCAGCCTGAGCATTTCGACAAGGGGACGCCCTGGTGGATCCGCCACGGGTACCTGCTGGTCGGGCTGGGCCTGTTTGTCGCGTTCATTGGCATCGCGACGCTGGCAGGCGAGTCTCAGAACTACACGCTCGACGAGGGCAAGCGGCAGGGCAACGTGATTCAGTGGTTCTGGAGTTCGCTCGACGGCGTGCATCGCACGCAGCAACTCTCGCAAGGCAAGGAGATCGACGACGCCATCAAGGCGTTCCTCGACATCGACAGTGTGCAAGCCGTGTCAAACGCGATCCGCACGTTCCTGATTGTCGATGTGCTGATTCCGTTTCGCGATGCGTTGCTGTGGCTCCCGAGCGTATCTGTGATCCTGGCCTGGGCTGCCCTGGGTTGGCTGGTTGGCGGTGCGCGGGTCGCCCTGATGGCCGGTGGCTTCTACGCGATCATCGCGATGACTGGCTGGTGGGACCGGGCGATTATCACGCTCTATGCTGCTCTGGCGTCTGTTGTGCTGGCAATCCTGATCGGGCTCCCGCTGGGCATCTGGTCGGCGCGCGGCGCGTCCGGCCCTTTATCGCTTAAGATGGGACCAGCGGCACTCGCGCTTGGTCTGGTAGGGTTGGGCTTCAAAAGGCTGCCGGTATTGCTTGGCGCGCTGCTCGTGAGCGGCCTGACCTATTACTTCACCGAAAGCACGGGCGAGGCACCACCCGCCTACCTGTCTTTTGCTTCGATGTCGCTTTACATCTTCGCCGCGAGCTTCGTGGCACTCTGGTGGGCCGTTCGGCGCTGGCCACGCGACGCCGTCATGATCGCGGTGGTCGATACCGGACAGACCTTTCCGAGCTTCATATACCTGATCCCTGCGATCATGCTGTTCGGCATCAACGACGTGGCTGTGATCTTCTCGATCCTGATCTACACGCTTGTGCCGGTTATCCGGTACACCATTGAGGGCCTGCGCGGTGTTCCGCCAGAGCTGACCGAGGCGGCGGATATGTCCGGCGCGACGCGTTGGCAGAAGCTGGTGAACGTGCAGCTGCCGATCGCTCTTCCGACGTTGGCGGTCGGTTTCAACCAGGCGATCATGTTCGCGTTTTTCATGGTGATCATCGCGGCTTTCATCGGGACGCAGGATCTGGGGCAGGAGTTGCAACGGACCCTTGCGGGTACGGATCTGGGCAAGAATTTCGTCCTGGGCATGTGTGTCGTGCTGATGGCACTGGCCTTCGACAATATCATCACGCGCTGGGCTGCGAACCGGCGCAGGGCGCTGGGGATGGAGTGATGCTGGACCTCGCGAAGTTCGAACGTCCGATGGAACTGGGCTCGGTGTTGACGCCCGGGTTGCCGTTACTGCCGCATGGCGTCGAGCGCCATCTTGTGCCGGGCGGCGGTTCGCGCGGGATCGAGATCCGCGCGGGCGACGAAATTACTGTAGTTGACCGGCAAGGCCTGCAATCGGCGGAGTTGGTCTTCTTCACGCCCGATGGACGTTCGGACACAGCTATGATCGGTGCCGCGGGAACGGGCCCGGCGGGTGGATTGCAGGCTTCCCTTTTGCGAGGCGATGGATCTGCCAAGCGCACCCTCAAGGCGCTCGATAGGGCCGGGTTCGATATTGGCCACGCACAGGCGACCCGGATCTTCACGGACGGTTCTGCCGCGGGGGACAGCCGTGACTTTCACGCGCAAACCGATGGCCTGTTGATCGTCTGCGCCGTTGGCGACGCGATGTTGCCAGAGGCGCAAGATACTCTGACGGAACTCGCCGTCTACATCCGCCGCGCCGATCCTGGTCAGGCGAAAACCGCGCACCAGCACGATCCACTTGCCGACCCCTTGCAGGATCTCAACATTCAGCCCGGCGAGGCCCAGGCCTACGAGGTCAAGGCAGGCGAATTCATCCAGATCTTGGATGTGCAAGGCCGGGAGTGCTCGGATTTCCAGGCGATGTCCCTGCGCGCGCTGGACGACGGACAAGAGCGCGAGATCGACCCGACCACGACGCGCTCCCTAATGGGCTCGCTCTACCCGAACCCCGGCATCTTCTCGAAATACTGGACCCAGGATCAGGAACCGCTGATCGAAATCGTTCAGGACACGTGCGGTCGCCATGACACGTTCGGACTGGCCTGCTCGGCACGGTACTACGACGACTTGGGTTATCCCGGTCACGTCAACTGCACCGATAACATGAACGTTGATCTGGCTCGCTTTGACGTGCGTCCGCGTGGCGGTTGGCCTGCGATCAATTTCTTCTTCAACACGATGCTGGACGACACGCACGCAATCGGCATGGACGATCCATGGTCCCGTCCGGGTGACTACGTTCTATTGCGCGCATTGACCGATCTTGTTTGCGTCTCGACCGCATGTCCATGCGATGTCGACCCGGCCAATGGCTGGAACCCGACGGATATTCAGGTCCGCACCTATGCAGCAAACGAAGACTTCAAACGATCCGTGGGGTTCCGCATGACCACCGACAGCCCCGTCGAACAGACGAAGGAAACCGGCTTTCACACCTGCTTCGCACGCCATACGCGCGACTTTGCCGAATACAATGGATATTGGTTGGCGAACCAATTTCCAGCACATGGCACAATCGCGGAGTACTGGGCATGCCGCGAGAAGGCAGTGGTCATGGACCTCTCGCCCCTCAGGAAGTACGAGGTGACCGGTCCAGACGCCGAAGCGTTGATGCAGATGTGTGTCACGCGCAACATGAAGAAGCTGAGCGTCGGCCAAGTTGTCTACACTGCTGTCTGTCATGAACACGGCGGCATGATCGACGACGGCACGGTTTACCGCCTTGGCGAGAACAACTTCCGTTGGATTGGTGGCAATGATCTGAGTGTCATACACAGGCGCGAGGGTGCTGAACGCGAGTGGATGGAGGCCTGGGTCCGCAATTCGACTGACTATCTGTGCTACATCGCCGTGCTGGGTCCAATTTCCCGGGATATCCTGAAAG
>JBHJIZ010000097.1:0-10341 GCA_050043005.1 Paracoccaceae bacterium | reverse complement strand
CTGAGCCTACCTTTAGGCGCGGTTAATCCCGGCCTGCATCAGCCACAGGGACCGCGCATGTTCAATCGCCTCGAATGGATGATCGCCGGGCGCTATCTGCGCGCGCGTCGCAAGGAGGGCGCGATCTCGGCCATCGCGTGGTTCTCTCTGATCGGGATCATGCTGGGCGTTGCCACGCTGATCATCGTAATGGCCGTGATGGCCGGTTTCCGGACGGAGTTGATCGGTCGGATTATCGGTGCGCAGCCCCACGTCCTGGTCTATGGATACACCACCGACGGCGTGCCGGATTTCGACACGGTCGCGGACAGGCTGCGGGCAGTTCCGGGTGTCACACGTGTTGCGCCCCGGTTGGAGCAGACGGTCATGGCCTCCTCCGCGCGGGCGGCCACTGGAGCTCTGGTGCGGGGCATGCGCAAGGAGGATTTGCTGACCCTGCCGGGCATTGCCAATCCGGAATTCGCGAACGGTAACATCGACGATTTCGAGAACGGAGTGGCCATCGCATCGGGCGTTGCACGATCGATTGGCGTGGCCGTCGGCGACAAGATCACGCTGACAACGCCGCCGAACAAGGACACGGCATTCGGGCGCATCCCGACGCGAAAAGCCTACACCGTTGTCTATATTTTCCAGGTCGGCATGTACGAATACGACCGGGTCTTCGCCTTTCTGCCGCTCGACAAGGCGCAGGCGTTGCTGAACCAGCGCGGTAAGGTCCACGGGATCGAGGTCTCGCTGAGCGATCCGGATGCGCTGGACGCCCGGCAGTCCGACCCGATGAGCATCGCCCTGACACGGGAGATCGGGCCGGATGCGTTCCTGTCGAACTGGAAAAGCCAGAACGGGGCGTTCATCGCGGCCCTGGATACCGAACGGACGGTGATGTTCATCATCCTTTCGCTGATCATTCTGGTGGCGGCGCTGAACATCATCTCGGGCCTGATCATGCTTGTCAAAGAAAAGGGTCAAAATATTGGAATCATGCGAACATTCGGCATGACAAAAGGGGCGATCCTGCGAGTGTTCTTCATTTGCGGCGCATCGATCGGCGTGGTCGGAACCATTGCGGGTTGCATCCTGGGCCTCCTGTTCGTGACGTACATCAAGGAGATTCAGGGCGTGGTCGAGTGGATCTCGGGCGGCAGCGTCTGGGACCCGACTGTGCGCTATTTGACCGAGATCCCGGCGATCCTGCACACGTTCGACGTCGTGCTGACGGTGGTGATCGCGCTTTGCCTGTCGTTCCTTGCGACGTGGTATCCGGCACGGCGGGCGGCGTCGCTCGACCCGGTCGAGGCACTGCGATATGAGTGAGGCACTGCAGCTCTCTGGAATCAAACGCATATTTCAGCAGGGCGCGAAGACGCTCGAAGTGTTGCGCGGCGTCGATCTCACGATCTCGGAAGGTGAGATCGTAGCACTTGTCGCGCCCTCGGGCGCGGGGAAATCCACGCTTCTGCACATCGCCGGGCTCTTGGACACGCCCACCGAGGGAACCGTCGCTATCGGCGACCGCGAGGTCAGCAGCCTGGACGATGCCGGGCGCACCGTGGCGCGGGGTGAACTGCTGGGGTTCGTCTATCAGTTCCACCACCTGTTGCCGGAATTCAGCGCGCAGGAGAATGTCTCGATCCCGCAGATGGCGGTTGGCATCAACAAGGCCGCTGCTCTCAAGAATGCGACTGAACTCCTTGAAAAGGTTGGGCTCTCCGAGCGTGTGAGTCATCGCCCGGCCGAGCTGTCCGGCGGTGAACAACAACGCGTCGCAATCTGCCGGGCGCTGGCGAACAATCCCAAAGTTCTGCTGGCGGACGAACCGACCGGCAACCTGGATCCAGAGACGGCGGGACGGGTGTTTGACATGCTGATCGGGGTCGTGCGCGACACCGGGCTGGCGGCCCTGATCGCCACGCACAACCACGATCTTGCTGCACGCATGGACCGGATCGTGCGTCTGGATGCGGGACGGATCGCGTAAGGGTGAACGCGCCTTGCGCTGATTTTCGCACTACCCCGCAGTCGTAGACCAACTGTGGTGCAAAGGCAGTGCAATCGTAATGCATTCGGAGTGCCGCACATCGTGCATTGGTAACAACCAGGACTCGATCCGCAATCGTTAACGGGGCAACGATGAACACAGCACTGATCACAGGGGCCGCGCGCGGCATCGGCCTGGCAACGGCGAAACGGTTTCTCCAAGACGGCTGGTCGGTCGCGCTGCTCGACATTGATGGCCCGGCGCAGCGAACGGCCGCCGAGGCTTTGGATGAGCCGGACCGAGTATTTGCGATCACTGCCGATGTCGCGGAACGGGCGCAGGTCGTTGATGCGATCGTTGCCGTGCGTGACCGGTTCGGGCGCCTCGACGCACTCGTGAACAATGCCGGGGTCGCGGTGTTCAAGCCGGCCCTTGAGACCACACCGGACGAATGGCAGCGTGTGATTGACGTGAATCTGACGGGCCCGTTCCTGTGCGCGCAGGCGGCGGTGCCGTTGATGACCGAAACCGGTGGCGGTGCTATCGTCAACATTGCCTCGATCTCGGGGATGCGGGCGAGCACACTCCGAGTAGCCTATGGCACGTCAAAGGCTGGCCTGATGCACCTGACGAAACAGATGGCGGCAGAGTTCGCCGGCCTAGGCATCCGCGCTAACTGTGTCGCACCCGGTCCGGTCGATACGGCAATGGCAAAGCAGGTCCACACCAACGCGATCCGGGCCGACTACCACGATGCGATCCCGCTAGGTCGGTATGGGTTGGAAGAAGAGTTGGCCGAGGCGATCCACTTCCTGTGTTCGGATCGCGCCAGCTACATCTCCGGGCAGACACTTGGCGTTGATGGCGGGTTCGAAGCGACGGGGATCGGTCTGAAGACGTTGCGGAGCGGGGAGTGACCCCAACTCGCTCGTGGATTGACTCAGACATTTGGTATCCACTTGCCGCATTCTCTTGTCCAAATGTCTGAGTCTGAAAATCCACTAGAAAACATATAGTTGCTAGTTATTCCGTTGATCGAGACGATTGCTTGCGAGGATGCGGCCGCGGGATGCAAACATCTCGATCGAAGCGCTAGAGTATGCTGACCCGATAGCCTGCGCGCGGGAAGTGGACGCAGACATCGCCCGCGCGATCATCGGTCCGCAAAACCGCGATGGTGTCGCGTGTAGCAGCCTGAACCGTTCCTTCGACCGATTGCTCACCACCATCGACATCCGGTGAAACCGCGACGGCCATGCCGACGGTCAAACCCTGCGGATCAAGCGGATCTTCGGAAGCTTCGGTCGCGATTGGCGTATCCTTGGCGATCTGGATGGCCTCTTGCGGCGACAGATCTTCCGACGTTCCGTGACCGATCGCGCCCATGCGTTCCTCCCATGCGGACAGGGCCGGATACTGTCACAGGAAGGCCGGACCATCGGCCCAACGGCCGCGAATGAACCAGACGACATGCCAGATCAGCGCGTCCGGCAGGCCCGGTTCCGTTCCTAGCATGAACTGCCGGCCCGTCGCGAGCCGATCATTGGCCCAACCGAAATGCGCGCGAAGCTGTGCCGCCAGATGTGGCAGGTCGGCGTTCGCCGCCTTCAGACCATCCGCCCAGGCCGGTCCCAGGTAAAGCCGCCCGCGATCCTGTGCGAAATCCGGATCCAGGGCGTCCCCCGCAGCGCCGAGGATGATCTTGACGCAAAGCGTGAACAGGCCGTCATCGGTCCAGCGGCTGACACCGTAGGCCATGCCGTCCGCGCCGCCCGGAAAGAAGGTGGGCGAGGGGTGGCGGCGTTCGATCTCGCGCAGGATGCAGATCGAGTCGCAGAAGATATCGGCGCCGATCTGCATGACGGGCGTGCGACGGTACCCTCCGGTCAGCGCCACGACGTCCGGTTTCGGCGGCAGGCGCGGGATCTCGACACTGCGCCAGGACAGCCGCTTCATCCCGAAGCCGATGCGGACCTTCTCGGCCACAGGGCTTTGCGGATAATTGTGCAGGATGATTTCGGACATCGGTCGGTTAACCTCTCTTGGCGTCGAGCGCGTATGTGTCGCTGTCGCGGAACGCCATGATCACCCAGCACCCGGCGGCGACAATCAGCGATGGATAGAACAGCGCGTTATGGGTGGGCGGCTTCTCTCCCGATGCAAACAGCCAGAACGGATCGAGGATCGAGTACCAGACGGCGGTCGCGACAAAGGCGTTGATGACAAACATGATCGGCAAGGTGATCGTCCGAAACAGGCCGATGGCGACCAGGATCGCCAGGGCGACCTGGGCCCATCCGAACACGATCAGCAGGACCTCGGTACTGAACACGCCGCCGTAATAGGCATTCGAGACATTCACGCCAGTCCCTGTGTTGAGACCCTTTACGAGGCCCCACCAGAAGATCAGCCCGGCGAGGCTGACGCGCAGGATCAGCAACCCGAGTTTTTGCGATGGGGAAGACGTCAGCCAGTTCATGACCGCTCCAGAGTTGATGAAGTCGGCAAGCACGTACTGCGGAAGGCTTCTACGAACAATGCCGCTCACAGAACTGTCAGAGGCCGGTTTCCTGAAGGTGGCGCCAGATCACCTGGTCACCATCGACTTCGAAGAGAGCCGTCGAATAGCGTCGGTTCTCGGTCGCGGAATTCCGGGCGCCGGTCTGATATTCGACATACGTGGCGACCACCGCGCCGGGATAGCAGGCGACGACTTGCGGTGTCTCGATCGCGATTGTGAAATCGGGGTTGGCGCCGTGCGCGGATTTGATTGAATCGAGCAGATCGTCTTTTGCGCGGATCTGGCCGGACGGTTGAATGTTGACGAACTCCGGGTGCAACACGTCGGCAAAACCCTTGCCGAACTCCTCAGGTTTGACGTCGCCGCGAAACCAGCCAGCGATGAAGACGTGCAGCCGGTCGATCTCGGCAAGTGCGGCAGAACCCGGGTCCATGTCAGCGCACTCCTTTCAGATTCGGGAGGTTAACGTGCCGCCATGGCGCAGAGAAGTTCGAACATGATCGTAGCGCCGTTCAGCGCCGTGATCCCGCCGGTGTCGAAGGGAGGAGACACCTCGACCATGTCGGCGCTCGCAATGTTCAGTCCGGCCAGGCGGCGGCACATGCCCTGCGCCTCGCGCATTGTCAGGCCGCCGGCTTCGGGCGTGCCGGTACCGGGGGCGTAGGCGGGATCGAGGCTGTCGATGTCGAAACTGACATAGATCGGCATGTCGCCGACGATCTCGCGCGCCTCGTCGATGCACGCCTGCCAGCCGCGTTCCTCGACCTCCTCGATCATCATCACGCGCATGCCGGTATCGTAGCTGAACTTCCACATGTCCGACATGTAAAGCGACCCGCGGATGCCGATCTGCACAACCTTGGTCGGGTCGAGCAGACCCTCGTCGACTGCCACCTTGAACGGTGCGCCATGATGGAAGCGTGAGCCACCATAATTGTCGCCCGTGTCGCAATGGGCGTCGATGTGAATCATGCCGAGCGGTTGGTCCTAGGCGATGGCACGCAGGATCGGAAGGCTGACCGAATGGTCTCCGCCGCACGCCAAAGTGCGGATCCCGGCCGCGTGGGCGCGTGCGAAGAAGTCTTCGATCTCGCGATGCGCGCCTTCCAGTTCGTAAGGCTTCGCGATCCAGGCGTCCCCGATGTCGGCGACTTTCGCGGCTTCGAACGGCGAGGCACCGGTCGCCTGGTTGATCCGGCGCATCAGGCTGGATTGGTTGCGCACCTCGCGCGGGCCGTGGCGCGGGCCGGGCCGGTTCGTGACTCCGCCGTCGTAAGGCACGCCGCACACACCGATCTCGGGTGGCGCGGTTTCGAATTCCTCGACATACGGGGCGCGAAAGAACGTGGCCAGGCCGGTGAACCGGGGCCGCTGCATCGGGTCGTCAAAGGCGAGTGCTTCTCTGTCAGTCATGCGCCAAGCCTTTCCCTGAATCCGTGCAAGGCGCAAGGCTTGTTGCATCGCAACAAAAATGCGTCACCGACTACGACTCGGATAATATCTTTTAACCCTTGCAAATCATGAATTTAGCTTTGCACCAGACGCAAAGCGCGTTTGCGGCTCCATCGGTTGTCCAGAAAATGGTGCATCGCAATATACTCACCAGACCGATGATGTGGACCAACCGAACAAAGGATACGTGACATGGCCGAGACAGCAAAATTCTCACAACCGCTCCCGACGACTTCTTCCAACTTGGTCGATGTCGCGTGGCACGGTATTGCACGCATCGGGTCGCGGATCTTTGACGGTCTGGTGCTGTTGGGCGAAAGCAGCTCTGCCGCCAAGAAAGCCAAGCAGTTCCAGGCGTTGAACGCGCTCAGCGACGAAGCCTTGGCGAAGCGCGGCCTGACCCGCGATGGATTGGCAAGCTACGTGTTCGGACCGCTGTTCAGCTGATCCGATACACCCGGCACAGAGGCCCCAGGGCCGCTGTGCCGACCGAACAAGCCGCTGTCGCCGGGTCCGATCGGATCCGGCGTTTGTGTTTTCGTAAGCATGATTTGGCACAACGTCCTTAGTTTAGGCGAGGTTGCGTTCGTGCCGTTGTTCCAGCTCGAACGCCCCGCGAAGTGCACGGAGGGACTCGGAGTGTCACAGTCCTTGACGCAATCGCTGGCAGAAATGCTGACCGTGCGGGTCCAAAGCCCGCATTCCAATGACCGCGAGCCGCCAGGAACGCGCGCAGAACGTGCTGAGCCCCACGCCGTTCAGCAATCGCCGACGCCCGCGCGCGATCTTCTCGCGCTCAGCGACGTTGATCTGGCACGCCAGGGATTGTCCCGCGGCGTTCTTGCGTTGAGATCGGGCGCCTGAGAGGCGCCTGAGCTCGTTTTGAGGTCAAGCCGCTCAGCGCTTGTGGAGTCCGCGTTCCGGCAATCCGATGTCGCGTAGAATATGGTCGTCCAGCGACGCCAACTTCATCGACATCTCGTTGCTGAATCCGCGCAGCTCGAATTCGTTCATAAGGTCTTCGCGCTTCTGAGCCTGACCGTGCATCAACAGGTCATCAAGCATCCGTTCGTACATCACACACATCCTTCGATAAGCCCGACGCGGACCCTAGGCGGGGTGGATTAACCCAGCGTGCCGGAACGTCGTTAAGACCCGATTCTTTCGCAGTGCAGCGCGATTGCACAGGTCGATGGTTTCTATGGTTTTCCGGGCGCCTGATCCCGCATAGCCTCGGGCCATGAGCGATCCCCGATTCCTGCACCTGCGCGTCCATTCAGCCTATTCCCTGCTGGAAGGCGCGCTTCCCATGAAGAAGCTACCCGGCCTTGTCGCCGATGCCGGGTTCCCGGCGGTGGCGGTCACCGACACCAACAACCTGTTTGGTGCGTTGGAGTTTGCCGAGGGCGCCGCGAAAGCCGGGCTGCAACCGATCATCGGCACGGAATTGTCGGTGATCGATGCCGACCCGGAACCCGGCGCGCGTCAACCCGATGCCGCCAAACTGGTGCTGCTGGCGCAGGACCGCGCGGGGTACGAGAACCTGATGGCGCTGAGCTCTGCTGCCTTTATGGAGGTCGATGCCTCGGCCCTGCCGCACGTCACACTGGACGCGGTCGAACGCCACGCTGAAGGCGTGATCTGCCTGACCGGCGGTGCGGACGGACCGCGCGGGCGTCTGATCGCCGCGGGCAAAGATGCATCACCACTCGCGCGCCGTCTGATGGCTGCTTTCCCGGACCGGCTGTATGTCGAGATCCAGCGACACGGCACGGGCGGCGCTTTGCGGACCGAGGTCGAGGACGCGACCGAACCGGGCCTGGTCACGCTCGCTTATGATCTGGACTTGCCGCTTGTCGCGACGAATTCGGTCTACTACGCCGCTGCCAACATCGCCGAGGCGCATGACGCGTTCCTGTGCATCGGGCAGGGGCGTTATGTGAACGATCCCAAACGCGAACGCCTCACGCCCGAGCATCACCTGAAATCCGAAGCCGAGATGGTCGAGCGGTTCTCGGACCTTCCCGAAGCGCTGGAGATGACGGTCGAAATCGCTCGGCGCTGTGCATACCGTCCGCGCACGCACGACCCGATCCTGCCGAAATTCGCGGATGACGAGGTCGAGGAATTGCGCCGCCAATCGCGCGTGGGGCTGAAGGCGCGGCTTGATGTCATCCCACACGCAGCACCGGTCGAGGACTATGAGAAACGGCTCGATTTCGAGCTGAGCATCATCGAGAAGATGGGCTTCCCGGGCTACTTCCTGATCGTCGCCGACTTCATCAAATGGGCCAAGGAGCGAGAGATCCCCGTGGGGCCGGGCCGTGGGTCGGGTGCTGGCTCGCTGGTTGCCTACGCGCTGACGATAACCGATTTGGATCCATTGCGTTACGGCCTGCTGTTCGAGCGGTTTCTGAACCCCGAGCGGATCTCGATGCCGGAAATCGACATCGACTTCTGCCAAGACCGGCGCGGCGAGGTCATCACCTATGTGCAGGAGAAATACGGCCGGGACCGGGTCGCGCAGATCATCACGTTTGGTGCCTTGCTTTCGAAGATGGCGGTGCGCGACAGCGGGCGCGTATTGCAGATGTCTTATGGCCACTGTGACCGCCTTGCCAAGCTGATCCCCGTAGAGGGCGTCAAGCCCGTTTCGATCAAACAGGCACGCAAGGACGAACCAAAGCTCGAGGAAGAAGCGCGGCGCGAGGAAGCGGTCGCAACGCTGTTGGATTATGGCGAGAAGCTGGAAGGACTTTTGCGTAACGCTTCGACCCATGCGGCGGGCGTCGTCATTGGTGACCGGCCGTTGACGAAACTGGTGCCGCTTTACCAGGATCCGCGCTCGGACATGCCCGCGACCCAGTTCAATATGAAATGGGTCGAACCGGCGGGGCTGGTGAAGTTCGACTTCCTCGGTCTCAAGACCCTGACGGTGATCCAGAACTGTCTCGATCTGTTGAAGCTGCGCGACATCGAACTGGATATCTCGGCCATCCCGCTGGATGACGCGCCGTCCTACGAGCTTTATTCTCGGGCCGACACGGTGGGCGTCTTCCAGGTGGAATCGGCGGGGATGCGCGATGCGCTGCGTCAGATGAAGCCGACCTGCATCGAGGATATCGTGGCGCTGGTAGCACTTTACCGCCCTGGCCCAATGGAGAACATTCCCAAGTTCTGCAACGTCAAGAACGGGCGCGAGAACCGCGAAGGCATTCACCCGCTGATCGATCCGCTGCTCGACGAGACGCAGGGCATCATCGTCTATCAGGAACAGGTGATGGAGATTGCCCGGAAGATGGCGGGCTACTCGCTCGGTGGCGCCGACATGCTGCGCCGCGCCATGGGTAAGAAGATCCAGGAAGCCATGGACGCCGAAAAGCCGAAGTTTCTGGCAGGTGCGGCTGAGAACGGAGTGGACGAGGCCAAGGCGGTCGAGGTCTGGAACCTTCTCGACAAGTTCGCGAACTACGGGTTCACCAAGTCGCACGCGGCGGCTTATGCTGTCGTCAGCTATCAGACCGCGTACCTGAAGGCGAACTATCCGGTCGAATTCATGGCCGCGGTGATGAACCTGGACCTGCATTTGACGGACAAACTGAACGTCTATGTGCAGGAATGCCGCCGCATGGGTGTCGAATTCTCACCGCCTTGCGTGCAGACGTCGGAGCCGATGTTCACGGTATCAGACGGCAAAATCCTTTACGCGCTGGGTGCGCTGAAGAATGTCGGGGTCGAGGCGATGAAGCTGATCACCGATGCCCGCGTGGAGGGGCCGTTCTCGACTGTGTTCGATCTCGCCCAGCGGGTCGATCTGAAGCATGTCGGCAAGCGCCCGCTCGAGAATCTGGCGCGCGCCGGTGCGTTGGACAACCTTCTGCCAAACCGCCGCCGCGTGCTACGGTCGCTTGATGCGATTGTCGACTATTCGGCGACCACGCATGACGAGAAGAATTCCACCCAGGTGTCACTGTTCGGCGGGCCGGGAGAGGGGCTGCCACCGCCCAGGCTGGCGGGCGCCGAGGATTGGTTGCCGACCGAACGTCTTGGCGAAGAACTGGGCGCCGTTGGGTTCTATCTCTCGGGTCATCCGCTCGACGATTACCTGCCGCCACTGGCGCGCAAGAAGATCGTCACCGGCACCGAATTCATGGCTGGAACCGGCAAACGCGGCGGAGCCGGGCGCATCGCGGGAACCCTGACGGCGCGGCGGGACCGCAAATCCGCGCGCGGCACGCGGTTCGCCTTCATCCAGTTCTCAAACCGGCAGGGGGGGGGGGGGGTCTGGGGGTGAGCGGAGGTCATGACCGACAATGGTGACAGGGTGCGGGCGGGGGGCAGGGTGGAGGGCGGGGGCGGGGCGGGGGGGGGGGGGGGCCGGAGAGGG
>JBHJIZ010000096.1:0-54330 GCA_050043005.1 Paracoccaceae bacterium | reverse complement strand
GCACGGGCTTTCCCCAGTTTGTCACGAAGGTCGAGACGCGGTCTGGCTCTGGGCTCTTGCTGCGTTGCACCGGCGCAATCGCGTCAGCGAGGACACCGGAGGTCCACTTTTCCTTCTCGCCCGCGATCAGCGCCTTGTGATCCGTGCGGTTCTGCTCTTCCAGCGCCGACTCGTCGATGTGGAGGAAGTAAAGCGGATCGCCCGCAGTGACCCGGTCACCGGTGGCGATCAGGGGAAGGATCCGGCCCGAACGCGGGGCGCGGACCAGATGGTCGCGCCGACGATGGACAAGCGTCATCACCGGGTTCCCCGCCTGCACGCGCGCGCCAGGGTCCAGATGGATCCCGCCCACCTCGGCCGATCGGAGCCGCGGATTGTCCGGCATCCTGATCGTCAGTTTTCGCCCTTGCACGCCCATGGTCCGGTTTGTCCTGCTCGTTTTATCCGGTGGCCGCCTTCTGCTTCGTTCGTTCTATTCCCTCGGTCGCGCCTGCGTCAGCGTGCGCCTGTGGGTTTCGCGCCGGACCGGTTCGAAGCCGACGCGCTGATAGAGCCCGATCGCCCTTGGATGGTCGAGCGTATTCGTGTTCACCGTCATGCGTTCCGTGCCCGACAGCGCCCAGCCCGTGTCGACGGCAGTTGCCAGGAACCAGTGCCCCAGCCGCCGTCCGACCGCCTGTGGAACCAGCCCGAAATAGGCCAGATCACAGATCCCGGTCTGGGATTGATCGAGCATGAAGAAGCCTCCCGGCCATCCATCCAGCATCAATGTGTACAACAGAACCGATGGATTTCCGACAAATTCTTCAAGTTCGTCGCGGGATCTGTCGAACCAGTCGGTCCATTCGTACGGAGCACCGACGGTCCCGTAGAGATAAAGAAAATACTCGGCTGGCGGGTCTTCGGCTCGCAGGAGTGCCGTCTGGGCATTCATCGGACGCGGTGGCAGCGGAGCCGAAGGACGGTGGGGCATTTCCAGAAAGGTGACGACGTATTCGATCTCGTCTCCTGGCTGCTCGGCGGTCGTCATGGGTTCAGCCGGTCTCGACGTCCAGATCGTCATAGGCGCCCCACTCGACCCAACTGCCATCGTAGACGGCGTTGCGGGTATGCCCAAGACGGTGCAGCGCCAGCGTCAGGATGCAGGCCGTGACGCCCGAGCCACAGGTTGTCGCGACCGGCTTCGTCAAATCGACGCCGGCAGCCTCGAAGATCGCGCGTGTTTCCTCGGGCGACTTCATCGTCTGATCGTCGTTCAACAGGTCGCGAAAGTGGACATTCGTCGAACCCGGAATGTGCCCGGACCTCAGACCTTTGCGAGGCTCGATCTCTTCGCCCTTGAACCGGCCGGGAGAGCGGGCATCGACGATCTGCTCGTCGCCCAGCTTCACGGCGCGGGCCATCTGGGTCACATCACGCACCATCGATGCATTGCGCCGGGCGGTGAAGTGCCGTTCGCGCGGGTCCGGATAGATGTCGTCGACCGGGCGTCCCTCGGCTGTCCATTTCGGCAGTCCGCCGTCCAGCACCGCGACGTCTTCGTGCCCGAACAGGCGGAACATCCACCAGATCCGCGCAGCCGAATAGACGCCTTGCTGGTCATAGACCACCACCCGGTGGCCGTCGCCGATCCCCATCTTGCGGATGCGCGAGACGAATTTCTCGACTGGTGGCAACATGTGCGGCAACGGCGAGTGATCGTCCGAGATATCGTCGATGTCGAAGAAGCGCGCGCCGGGGATGTGCGCCTGATTATACAGTTCGCGGCCATTCCGGCCGTCGGTCGGCAGATACATCGACCCATCCAGGATGCGGATGTCCGGAGCCGTCAGCCGTTCGGCCAGCCAGTCTGTCGAGACGAGAAGTGTCGGATCGCTGCTCGGCATCTTGAAAGTACTCTTCGACGGTTGCGCATTCGGTCCTGCGTAGAGCGCGTGGCGATCCGAATCAACCTTCGCCATGCGCGACCGGTTCACACTGCTGCGCGATGGCGCTGTGCACGTGCGCGAGGCCGTGCGAGAGTGGGTAAAAATACCAACTCAACAGCAAGGATTATGGCCATGTCCGAAGACAGGATTCTGATCAAGCGTTCGGAAATCGACGCCATGGAAGGCGTGTCGAAGACCCATTTTCTGAACGCCAATGCTGTTCGGACAAACAAGTCGCTTGGTGATCTAACGGGGCTGACCGGTCTTGGCTTTCATATCATCGACGTCGCACCCGGGCACGAGACCACGGAGCATCACATGCACCATTTCGAGGACGAGTGTGTCTATGTGCTGTCGGGATCTGCCACGGCGCGCCATGGCGACGAAGAAGTGGCGATCGAGGCAGGCGATTTCCTGGGATACCGCGCGGGCGGACCCGCGCATTCGATCATCAACACAGGGACCGAGGTTCTGCGCTGCATCGTTGTTGGACAGCGTCTTGCGCATGATGTCGGCGATTACCCTTGGAAGGGTCAGCGGATCTACCGCAATGACGGAATGACGTGGGATCTGGTCCCGCATGAAGCCATCGTTGAACCGGGCGCGGGTGTCGGGAAAAAGTGACCCGCGCGGCTACGTTTTGGCGGCGGGCGACCGTTGTGCGAGCCAGATCCCGCCCAGGACCAGACCAAGCGCCAGCGCGTGATAGGGCGCAAACACCTGGCCGAGGATCAGGACAGCGAGTGCCGAGGCGAAGACCGGCACGAGGTTCGTGAAGATCCCGGCCCTTTGCGGGCCAATCAGGTCGACGCCGCGCAGGAAGAATTGCTGTGCCAGGATGCCGGGGAAGATCGCGACGAACAGTGTGAGGATGATCCCGTACATTGACGGTGCGGCATAGCCGTGGTTGGACAGTACAGCCTCGGCAAGTGCAAGCGGGATTGACGTCAAAAGGGCAATTACGGACATCAGTGTGAACAGGATCGCACCCGGCAGGTCGGGCCGGTTCTTCAGCAGAATGGCATAGAAACCATAACTCGCACAGGCGGCGAGCATGATCAGATCTCCGTTGTTGAATCCGATCTCGAGCGCCAGCCAGGGCGTGCCCTGGGTCGCCACGACCGCGACGCCGAGCAGTGTGCCAGTGACGCCAAGTGTTTGCAGCGGCGTGATCCAGGTCCGGTGCAGCAACAATCCGAACAGGATCACGAAGACCGGGACGGAGCCTTGAAGAATGCCGACGTTCACTCCGCTGGTTCTGAAGGATGCGAGATAGAAGAGCAGGTTGAAACCCGAGAAACCCGCAATGCTCATGATCGTGATCCGCCACATGCGCGGACGGGCAGCGTGCCAGAGCCGGATCACGTCACGCCCGTAGATGGCCCACATGATCGATGCGCCGAATGTCCAACGCAGGGCGACGTGCTGCATCGCCGTGATCTCGCCGCGCGCCAGCTGTCCCGCGATTGCGTTGCACGCCCAGAAGACTGCCGCGAGCGTCAGAAGGTGATAGGGCCGGGCGTATAGGCCATCGACCGATTTCTTGAGCAGGGCTGACATGCGGTTTCCGTTCGCGGGGCGCGCGCGGTCTAGCAGTCCACGGTCGCCGACGCGATGGTCTCGTGGTGGTCGTCACGGACCATCACTCAGATGATGCGCTTTCGCAGTGTCCGCGCCACAAGGGCGGCGATGGCCCACCCGCCCACCCCCACCGCCGCCCTTGTGGCGCGCGGGGCGAGCATGTCGCGTCAGACCAGGTGGAGGGAGACCCGGCGGTTTTGCTTGCCCTTCTTCTCGATCTTGCCGAGGCGGACAGGACCGATCAGTGCTGTCGAGCGGACATGGGGCCCGCCGCAGGGCTGCAGATCCACCGGTGCATCCGGGTCACCGCCGATGCGGACCAAACGCACGTGTCCCTGGCCCGTGGGTGGTTTGACCGACATCGTCTTGACCATATCCGGGTTGGCTTCGAGCTCGGCATCGGTGATCCATTCGTCACTGACACGGTGATCATCGGCGATCAGGGTGTTCAGTGCAGCCTCGATCGCGTCCTAGTCCTCGGGCGCGTCGGGCATATCGAAGTCCAGCCGACCTTTTTCTGGTCCGATCTGTCCGCCTGTCACCGGCAGAGGGATGACCACCGAGAGCAGATGTAATGCTGTGTGCACCTTCATGTGACGCAGGCGCAGATCCCAGTCGATTTTTGCCGTGACTTCGGTTCCAACCGGTGGAGCGATCGCGCCTTCGATCGGGACATGAACGACCTCGTCCGGAGTGTCACCTTTCACGGCGACGGCGATCTCGCACGTGCCGTTCTCCCAGGACAGAGCGCCCCGATCGCCCGGCTGCCCACCGCCTGTGGGGTAGAACACGGAACGGTCCAGCACGATGCCGCCCCGATCGTTGATCGCTGTCACGATCGCTGAACACTCGGTCTGATAGGCATCGGCCCGGAACAGGGCTTCGGTCATCGTAATGCTCCCTGAATGGAAATGGGCGGCATGGAAAAGGGCGGCCCCGCAGGCCCGCCCCCGATTGTAGACGAAGATCCGATGGGGATCAGGCGAACCACCAGCGTTCAGCCCACCGCTCGCCATCCAGCGACCAGTTCGACGCGACCTGATCGGCGTGCATGACGTTCTTCGCGATTGCATTGACATACGAGGCAAACATCGGTGCCACGAGGCCACCATCGTTGTGCAGGATCTCCTGCATCTCGTAGTACATCGTGCGCCGTGTTTCTTCGTTCAGCTCGGCGCGGGCCTTGATCAGCAACTCGTCAAAGCGTTCGTTCGACCAGGCTGTGTCGTTCCATGGGACACCCGACTGATAGGCTGTCGAGAACATCTGATCCTCGACCGGACGGCCGCCCCAGTAGCAGGCGCACCATGGCTTGGCATTCCAGATGTTCGACCAGTAGCCGTCATTGGCGGCGCGCTCGATCTTGATCCTGATGCCCGCTTCCTTGGCCGAGGCCTGGTAGAGTTGCGCCGCATCGACAGCCCCTGGGAAGGCAGCGTCGGCCGCGTAGAGCGTCAGCTCGACGCCTTCCATACCGGCCTTTTTCAGGTGGAATTTCGCCTTGTCGGCATCGAATTCGCGCTGCGCCAGATCCTTGTTGTAGAACCGCTGGTTGGCGCTGATCGGCAGGTCGTTGCCCAAAGCGCCGTAGCCGCGGAGGATCTTGTCCAGCATCTCCTGGCGCTTGACCGAGTATTTCACGGCGAGGCGCAGATCGACATTGTCGAACGGTGCCGCGTTCACCCGCATCGGGAAGGTGAAGTGCTGCGTGCCCGAAACCGCCTCGATCTTCAGGTTCGGATTGCGCTTCAGCAGGTCAACGGTCTTGACGTCGACGCGGTCGATGCCCTGGACCGAGCCGGTCATCAGCGCGTTCTGCCGTGCGACGGGATCGACGATGGCAAGCACCTCGATATCTTCGAACCAGCCACGGTCCGACCGCCAGTTGTTGTCGTTCCGGCTCATGTCCAAGCGGACGCCTGGCTCGAAGTTGTTCAGCGTGTAGGAACCCGAGCCCATGCCGGTCCAATCAACCTTGCCCGAGCCATTGTCCTTGCCGATCACCAGGTGGTAGTCGCTCAGGATGAACGGGAAGTCGGCATTGCCGCCGTCCAGCGTGAACTTGACCGCATCATTGCCGACAGCAGCAAGATCCTTGATCGGGGTCACGATCGGCTTGGCGGCCGATTGCGAGTCTTCGCCGCGGTGGTGGTTGATCGAGGCGATCACGTCAGCCGCGGTGACTTTTGAGCCGTCATGGAATTCGGCATTGCGGACCTTGAAAGTCCACTCCGACGCGTCCGGCGATGCTTCCCAGCTTTCGGCCAGTTCCGGGATCAGCGATCCATCGGTATCGACCTCGGTCAGGCGATTGTATAGCGCGAAGCCAAGCGTCGTTGTGAAGCCGTTTTCCCAGCTGCCAGGGTCGTGGCTGTCCGAGGTCTGGCCGTGCGCCTTGCCAAAGCTCATCTTGCCGCCGCGCTTCGGTTCGGCCGCCTTTGCTGGGCCGAGACCTGCTCCAAGCACAAGTGCGCCCGCTGCGGCACCCTGCATCAGTCCGCGGCGTGTCACGCCGTTGTTCATAAGATCTGACATGTGAAGTCCTCTATGCTCCCTGATTTCACATCTGTCCCCAGGTGCTGCATTGGCGCAGCATGGGTTTATCCGGCCCCGTTCCGTCAGGCCTTGCCCGCAGTATTGGCCGTTCCCGGCCCGGGTTCCAAGAGGCTTTTTCCGAAAATGCGCGAAAGCGCGTCGGTCAGGGGCAGGCAGCGATGACGACAAACTCGACCAGCGTGTATTTGTAGAGCGGTGCCTCCACGCACGCGCGTTGCGGCCAGTGCTGAGGATCGTCCCCGATCCATTCGAGCCAGGCGCGCTCCATCTCATCCTTGAGCTGGATCTTGGAGACATAGACCGTGACGTTGATCAGGCGCGTCTTGTCGGTGCCGAGTTCCGCGAGGACGCGGTCGATCTCGGCCAGCGATTTCTGCGTCTGAGTGTACATGTCCGGGCTGTTCGACTGGTCGGTCGCGACGGCCCAGGCAAAGCCATTGTACTTCGTGCCAGCGTTCCGGCCCTGGTACTTGCCGCGTGCGCGGGTGATGGGGAGCAAACTACTTTTCCTTCCTTTGCACTCGATCGCGATCTTTCTCCTTGGCGCGGTTTCGCGTTAACTCACGTCCATCTTTGATTGCGCCGATTGCGTCGCGAACAATCGCAACAATCAAAGCCATAATTGCAAGTATCTCCATCTGTCGGCCGTCCAGAGTAGTCGCAATGCGCCCGATAACTCTGGAGGAGCCGCCCCGCTCCCGGATCATGCCGATCCGAGGCATACCGAGTCAATGGCACGACTGTATACAGCTGCATACAGAGGAACGCAGGAGTTGCTACTGAAACAACATATAAATGTACGGCTTAGCGTCCCAATCACGCTGCCAGGTTGCGCAATACGTAGTGCAACACCCCGCCGTTCTCGACGTATTCGATCTCGACCTCGGTATCGATCCGGCAGAGCAGGTCGATCTCTTTGGTCGAGCCGTCCGGATACCCGATTGTCGCCTTTACGGTCTGGCGAGGCTCGACACCTTCGAGATCGGGGATCGACACGGTTTCTTCACCGGTCAGGCCCAGTGACGCCCGCGTTTCTCCGACGAACTCGAATGGCAGAACGCCCATGCCGACCAAGTTCGAGCGGTGGATGCGTTCAAAGCTTTCGGCAATCACCGCTTTGATGCCCAGCAATGCCGTGCCTTTGGCCGCCCAGTCGCGCGACGAGCCTGTGCCGTACTGTGATCCCGCGATCACGACCAGCGGGGTGCCCTGCGCTTGAAAAGCCATGGCAGCCTCGTACATCGAGGTCTGGTTGCCGTCCGGTCCCTTGGAGTAACCGCCTTCGACGTTGTCCAGCATCTCGTTCTTGATGCGGATGTTGGCGAAGGTGCCGCGCATCATGACCTCGTGGTTGCCCCGGCGCGAGCCGTAGGAGTTGAAGTCGCGCGGGCTGACCTGACGTTCCTCGAGATAGGCCCCGGCGGGATGCTCCTTCTTGAAGGAACCCGCAGGCGAGATGTGGTCGGTCGTGACCGAGTCGCCCAGCAGTGCCAAGATCCGCGCATCCTTGATATCGGTGATCTTGCCCGCGTCTTTGCCCATGCCCTGGAAGTAGGGCGGGTTCTGGACGTAGGTCGAGGTTGATGGCCATTCGTATGTCAGACCGGCATCCACCTGGATCGCTTTCCACGCTTCGTCGCCGTTGAACACGTCGGCATATTTCGACTGGAACGCATCGCGCGTGACTGTCTGCGCCACCAGATCCGAGACTTCCTTCGAGGTCGGCCAGATGTCCTTGAGATAGACGTCATTGCCGTCCTTGTCCTGACCCAGCGGATCCTTCGAGATGTCGATGTTCATGTCGCCCGCGATGGCGTAGGCGACCACCAGCGGTGGCGAGGCAAGATAGTTCGCGCGCACGTCCGGATTCACCCGGCCCTCGAAGTTGCGATTGCCCGACAGGACCGAGGTCGCGACCAGATCGCCCTCATGGATCGCTGCACTGATTGCTTCCGGCAGAGGACCGGAATTGCCGATGCAGGGTGTGCAGCCATAGCCCACCAGATTGAAACCCAGCGCGTCGAGATCTTCTTGCAGGTTTGCCTTCTCTAGGTATTCCGAGACGACTTGGCTTCCCGGTGCCAACGACGTCTTGACCCACGGCTTGCGGTTCAACCCCAGCGCGCGCGCCTTTCGGGCAACCAGACCCGATGCGATCATAACGTACGGGTTTGATGTGTTTGTGCATGAAGTTATCGCAGCGATCACGACCTTGCCCGAGGACATCGTGTAGTCCTCTCCTTCAACCGCCACTTCCTTGTCGAGCGGGCGCTTGAACTCGGTGTCCATGTGACCCTTGAAGGTCTCGGCTGCCGCACTCAGCAGGATGCGGTCCTGCGGGCGCTTGGGACCCGAGATCGCCGGTTCCACCGTCGACATGTCCAGTTCCAGCGTCGAGGAGTAGACCGGATCGTAATCCGCGTCACGCCACATGCCGTTGGCCTTGGCATATTCCTTGACCAGCGCGATACGGTCCTCGTCGCGGCCCGAGGTGTGCATGTAGCGCAGCGTCTCGTCATCGATTGGAAAGAAGCCGCAAGTCGCACCATATTCTGGCGCCATATTCCCGATCGTCGCCCGGTCGGCCAGCGGCAGGTCATCCAGACCCGGCCCGTAGAACTCGACGAACTTGCCGACCACGCCGTGGATGCGCAGCAGCTCGACGACGCGCAGCACGAGGTCGGTTGCCGTGACGCCTTCTCTTAGCGCGCCGGTCAGCTTGAAGCCGACAACCTCAGGGATCAGCATCGAGATCGGCTGACCCAGCATCGCGGCCTCTGCCTCGATCCCGCCGACGCCCCAGCCCAGAACCGCCATGCCGTTGACCATGGTCGTGTGACTGTCTGTGCCGACCAACGTGTCCGGGTAAGCAACCTCGGCCCCGTGCTGATCTTTGTCGGTCCAGACCGCCTGCGCAAGATACTCCAGGTTGACCTGGTGGCAGATGCCGGTGCCCGGAGGGACGACGCGGAAGTTGTCGAATGCGCCCTGACCCCATTTCAGGAACTGATAGCGTTCGCCATTGCGTTCATATTCGCGTTCGACGTTCAATTGGAACGCGCGCGGGTGGCCGAACTCGTCAATCATGACCGAATGATCGATGACCAGATCCACCGGGTTCAGCGGATTGATCTTTTCGGCATCGCCGCCCAGTTCGATGATCGCGTCGCGCATCGCGGCCAGATCGACCACGGCGGGTACGCCTGTGAAGTCCTGCAGCAGCACGCGCGCCGGACGATAGGCGATTTCACGCTCGGTCCGCCCACCGTTGGCGCCCCATTCGGCGAACGCCTTGATGTCGTCTGTTGTGACCGTTCTGCCATCCTCGAACCGCAGCATGTTCTCCAGCACCACTTTCAGCACCGCCGGTAGCTTGCTGAAATCACCCAGACCGGCTTCCTGTGCCGCGGGGATCGAATAGTAGGCGATGGTCGACCCGCCTGAGCTGAGCTCGCGACGGGTTTTGGCGGTATCGGTTCCCACGGTGATCGGCATGGAGCTCCCTTTCTGGCTGAACGGGTCATTCTCGGCTGCGCCCATTAGCCAGCCGTGACCCCCGTTTTGCAAGTGTTGCTACCATCTATGTGGGAATCGGTCGCGGTGTCCATGAGACAAATGTACACAATTGCATACAATTGTGTGCGGAGCCGTGATCAACGGCGAAATTGCAACGATGTCGACCCGTCGCGCTCACTGAAATACAGCAACCGGCTTGAAACCCTTCGCGTGTCAGGTCAACACGCAGCGTCGTCCGGAGGGTTAGCCATGTCAGAGAGCCTTGCTGCCGCGAAATCCATCGTTGAGCGCGTCAAGCGCGACCCGCACAGCGGTGTCAGTGCCGAGGATGCGGCGACGCTTTTGCGTGTACCCGATCGCACGCTGATGATGGAAAAGCTGCTGGCGATCCATTTCAACCAGATCCAGGACTTTCGGCGCGCGCTGGAACAGGCTCAGACCGTTTTCGCTGCTGAACCAACGTCAGAAGGCGCCAAGAACGTGGCCCTGCTGCTGCGCCGCTGCCATCGGCTGGACGACGCGGTAGCGTTCTCGATGAAAAACGCAGAGCTGTTCGACCCGATCGAGTGGAACGACACACTTTGCATGACCCACTGGCAGCGCAAGGATCGCGAGGCCTCGATCCGGCATGGTCGCAAATCGCTTGAATTGAAGGATGCGGCATCGCCGAAAGTCCCAGACATCAAGCCTGTTCGTCGCCAGTTCGATCCCGAGGCACCGAAGCGCAACATCATCGCCTACTCGCTGTTCGGCAACGATAAGCGCTATCTAATGGGGGCGATGAACAATGCGATTGTCGCGCGGTATCTCTATCCTGGCTGGACGGCACGGTTCTATGTGGATGACAGTGTGCCTGCGGCGTTCTGCAAGCAACTGGGATCGCAAGGGGCGCAGGTGCTCAAACTCGCGGGCGACTGGCCCGCGTCGAGATATGGCTTGTTCTGGCGTTTCCTGGTCGAAGATGACAAGGACGTCGACTTCTTTCTGGTCCGCGATGCAGACTCGGTGTCCAACATCAAAGAGCGCGCGGCGGTCGAGGACTGGTTGAAATCGGGCAAGGCTTTCCACCTGATGCGGGACCTGCCCATACATTCCGAACTGATCCTGGCCGGAATGTGGGGAGCGCAGCGCGGCAACATCGGACATATGGCAAAACGCGTCCGCACCCATGTCGAGACCGCCGAAAAGAAGCTGAACAACCGGATCACTGATCAGGAGTTCACGCGCAACGTGCTCTGGCCGATTCTTCGGCAGGATGTGTTCGCCCACGACCCCTATCTGCGCTTTGCGGGTGCCGTCCCGTTCCGGGATGAGTTCGAATTGCCGCCGAGCCATCACATCGGCCAGAACGACTGGGTGCATTTCAAGCCGACCCAAAAGACCGAGTGATCCTGCCGCGTCTTGATTGGCCATCAGGATCGGCGCCCGCAGGATGACAACCGGCGGGCTGTTTGCCAAATGTCCGGTCCGGGGCTACAGGGCGCGCATGGACCTTGAGATCGACAGCTTGAGTTGCCGCCGCGGCGGACGGTGGGTGTTTCAGGACCTGTCGTTTCGCGCCGAAGCTGGTGAGGCCGTATTGCTGCGCGGTCCGAATGGGGCGGGCAAATCAACCCTGTTGCGCGTGATCGCCGGAATGCTGCCACCCGTGGTCGGTAATGTTCGGCTGGGTGACATCTCACTCCAATCGGATCGCGCTTCGTTGCAGGAGCAGATCGCGTATGCCGGGCACCATGATGCGGTGAAACCGGCATTGACGGTTCGGCAGAATCTCGAGCTTTGGGCCGGGATCTTCGGCGCAGACGGTGCCACGATCGATCCGGCGCTGGAAAGGTTCGGTCTGGCCAGGTTCTGGGATCGGCCGGTGGCGCAGTGTTCGGCCGGGCAAAAACGTCGCCTGGGGCTCGCAAGACTGCCGGTCATAGGGCGTCCGCTCTGGTTGCTCGATGAGCCGACGGTTTCTCTGGATGCCGATGCGACTGCTCTGGTGGCGGATTTGATTCGCGATCACTGCGCCGGGGGCGGGATCGTGATGGCGGCCACGCATATTGATCTGGGACTTGTAGGTGCACGCGTTCTGGAGTTGAGCGGCGAAGCGGCATCGACCTTCGCGACAACAACGCCCGCCACTGGAAACAGCACCGAAGACGCCTTCCTGGACGGAGACTGGACGTGAGTGCCGTCCTCGCATTGCTGCGGCGGGATGTGGCCTTGGCGCTGCGCTTGGGTGGCGGCGGAGGCATCGGCCTCGCGTTCTTCGTGCTGACGGTTGTGTTGGTGCCGCTGGGCGTCGGGCCAGAGACCGGTACGCTTGCGCGGATTGCGGCCGGTGTGCTGTGGATTGCGGCGCTGTTGGCGGCGCTTCTATCGCTGGATCGGCTGTTCCAAGCGGACTACGAGGACGGCTCACTCGACCAGCTGATGCTCTCACCCATGCCGCTGGAGCAGGTGGTGCTCGCCAAGGCCTGTGCGCACTGGGTCACGACCGGGTTGCCGTTGATCGTCGTCGCACCTGTCCTGGGTCTCTCGTTGTCGCTACCGGTCGATGTGCTGCCCGTGCTGATCGTCTCGATGGTGGCGGGCACACCTGCGCTCAGCCTGATCGGTACGATCGGGGCCGCGATCACTGTGGGTGTCCGGCGCGGTGGATTGCTGCTCTCGATCCTGGTGTTGCCGCTCTACATTCCGACGCTGATCTTCGGGGCGCGGGCCGTTGAGAACGCACTTCTGGATCTCGACCCGGTACCGGCGCTGGCGCTGTGCGGCGCGATCACTCTGTTCTCGGCGGCTTTGGCCCCGTTTGCGGCGGCGGCGGCGCTGAGAATCAATGCAAGATAAGCCGGGATGGGCTTGGAGCCCATCCTACGATCGTTTCTCGCGTGCCTTGCGATCTTCATGGTCGGCAAGCAGGCGGCGGATGCCTTCTTCCAGATCCATTTCGGGCCGCCAGCCCAGCACCTCATCGGCCTTGTCATTGATGAAGTGCAAACCCGAACCGGTTGGAAGACGGACACGGCCATCGTCGGCGATATATTCGGGTTCGAGGTTCGATCCGGCGATTTTCATGACCAAGGCGACCAGGTCCTTGGGCGAGATCCCCACCCCGCCCGAGGTATTCAGCGCCACATCGGTCGCCTCCGCCTCCAGCGCCATGCAGATCGCGCGCGCGACATCTCCGGCATAGACGAAGTCCTTTGACTCCGAACCGTCGCCGAAGAGTTGTGGCGGCAAACCAGCCTTTAAGCGATCGTATGTCTCGATGATGTAGAGCGCGTTGGCGGCGCGGTAGTGCTGGTTCTCGCCATAGACGGTCGAGAAGCGGAGCACGACGTAGTCCAGCCCATGCTTCGCGAAGTACATCCGGCAAAGCTGTTCGCCCAGGATCTTCGTTGCACCGTACGCGGCGGCCGCGGCTGGGATGCCGACATTGTGGTGGGGCGTGTCCTCGGCAATTCCACCACCGATGCCGTAGCCGTAGACGGCATTTGATGAGGCGAAGATCACTTTCCGCACGCTCTGAATCCGCGCGGCTTCCAGAAAATGCATGTGCCCGCGCACGTTCAAGTCTATCCCGTCGACCGGGTTCTGGCTAACGCCCAGGGTCATGTAGGCCGCCAGGTTCACCGCCCCATCGATGTTGGCCATCTGATCGATGATCTGGTGCGGTTTCATCAGATTACCGCGCAGCATCGTAACGCGCGCGTCTGATTTCAGATTGCCGAGTGCATCCTCGGCGTCGAATGCGATCGGATCGAAGATCACCACTTCGCCGACTTCACGCGCCAACAGTGCTGCCGTCAGATGCGATCCGACCAGCGAACCGCCGCCTGCCACCAGAATGCGCGCGCCCTTGATCCGAATGCCCATCGTCACCTCCCTGATATCCGCACGATCTATCGCGGCGCGACGCTAAGGCGGCAAGACATGGACAGGATTTCTTCGGTACGGTGGTTCGAGCGGTATCGAGGGAGACGGGTGTGGCGGCATCGGCACGGGCGCGGTTTGCGCTTTCTGTGAATGACCGGGTTTTCTACGGCTGGCCTATGGTCGCGGTCGCAGCGCTGGGCCTGTTCGCCAGCGGGCCCGGTCAATCACACACGTTCAGCGTCTTCAACGGCCCGATCGGCGCGGATCTGGGGTTGTCGGCGACGTCGGTCGCACTGGCCTACGGGCTCGCCACGACGGGGGCGGCATTTCTTCTGCCAGTGATGGGGCGGCAGGTCGATCGCTATGGCCCCAGGATCAGTCTGATCGCCATTGTGACTCTGTTGGGCTTTGCCTGCATGTTCTTTGGCGCCGCTGCAAATTACCTGTGGCTTGTCGTCGGGTTTGGTCTGCTGCGGTTCCTCGGGCAGGGGTCGTTGATGTTGGGATCCGCCAACCTCGTGGCGCAATGGTTCTCGAAGAAGCGGGGCTTCGCCATGAGCCTCATGGCCATGGGCTTCGGCCTGTCGATCGCGGTGCATCCGAAGCTGGGGCAGTTCCTGATCGATGCCTATGGCTGGCGTACGGCGTGGGTGGCCCTAGGCCTGATGACCTGGGCGATCATGCTGCCTGTGCTGTTCTTGGTCGTGCACGACAAGCCCGAACCGCTTGGATTGAGGCCCGACAACGATCCCGTGGAAGCGGCGGAAGCACCGGCGTTGACAGGCCCCGATCTGAGCGAGGCTTTACGGCATCCGTCGTTCTATCTGATCTGCGCGGCGTGGTTCGGTCTGAGCGGACTGGTCACGGCGCTGCACTATCACGGCGTGAACATCATGATTTTGCAGGGGCTCGACGCCGGTACGGCAACGAACGCCTTCGTCGTGACCTTCCTGACGATGGTGGTAATGATGCCTTTGGTGGGCCGGGCGCTGGACCGCTTCCGCACCCGCTACGTCCTGGCGGCCGGGTTGTTCGTGCAGACCTTGGCGCTGGTGGCGGTGACGTTCGTCAGCGACACCGCGACGATGGTGCTCTACGGCATGCTGTTCGGGTTGAACAATGCGTTCACCATGACCCTGTTCGGGTATGTCTGGCCGCGTTATTTCGGCCGCCTCCACCTCGGGAAGATCCAGGGAACAGGGCAGTTGGTGGCCGTGATCGGGGCGTCAGTCGGACCGATCCCGGTCAGTTATGCCTTCGATGCCACAGGTGACCCGACCACGATGATCTGGGTGCTCGCGATCTATCCGATCGTCGCGGCGGCCGCCTGCGTGGCGCTGCTGCAAACGCACCCGAAGGTGACTGGGACCGAACACCTGGAGTAGCGGCGGTCAGCCGCCCGTGTAGTTCGGTGGGCGTTTCTCCAGGAACGCCGCGACACCCTCTGCATAATCCTCACCCGATTGAGCGAGCGCGAACTTCTCATAGTCTGCGTGCGAGGCGACGTGGGCTAGCGCATTCGCGTAGGCATTGATGTCCTGCTTGCACATCCGAAGTGCTACCGGCGGCATTGACGCGGCGCGCTCGGCCATCTCCATAGCCTTCGCGAGTGTCGCTCCATCCGATGCGCCCGCATCGACGAGACCCCACAGCACGGCTTCCGCTGCCATGATCTTCTCGGCGAGCACAACGATCCGCTTGGCGCGGGCCGGTCCGACCAGGTGCACGATGCGCGGGACCGAGCCCCAGGACATGTTCATGCCGCGTTCGATCTCGGGCACTTAGATGCCGCCCGAAGCGCCCTTAACGCGAAGGTCTGTCGACACCGCTAGCGCCGCTCCACCGCCGACACACCAGCCTTCAATGGCCGAGATCACCAGCGGTTGCACCTCTTCCCACGCCTTGCACATCCGCGCGCCGGTCATCAGAGACTGCCGCCGTTCGGCGAGTGAGGCGGTACCCTGTGCGATCCGCTCGGGATCCTTGAGATCCGCGCCCATCGAAAAGTTGTCGTCCCGTCCGGTCAGGATGACCGCGGACGTCTCGTAGTCTTGCTCAAAGCTTCGGGCAGCGTCGGTCAGTTCGCGCATCAAGGCGTAGGACAGCGGATTGGCCGGGATACCCCGGTCAAAGCGCACGGTTGCAATGCGCCCTGTGCGGCTGATGTCGACATGGCTCATGATTTGGTGCTCCCCGGCAGCGTTCTATCCTGCGAAATGGGGATGCCGCGTGTTCGGCGACCGATCAGGCGGCGAGTTTCCCCGACAACCCTTCGTCGATCAGCGCAACAGTCTCGTCAATGCCGTAGAGCGCTATGAAGCCGCCAAATCGCGGTCCCTGGCTGGCGCCCAGCAGGACCTCGTAGATCGCCTTGAACCAGTCGCGCAGAGGCTCGAAACCGTGTTCGTTCCCGACTGCGAACACGATGTTCTGCAACGCCTCGGCATCCACGGTGCCATCCCAAGTGACAAGGCGCCCGCGCAGATCTTCGAGTGCTGTGCGTTCCTTGTCGGTCGGGGTGCGGAAGGTCTTCGTCGGTTTCACATGGTCGTTGAAATAGGCCACGGCGTGACCTGCGGCTGCGTCCAGCGTCGGATTGTTCTCGGGCGTCGCCTCGGGAGCATAGCGCTTGATGAAGCCCCAAAGCACATCCTTGTCCTCGGCCGAGGCGGCAGAGGCGAGATTCAACAGCATCGAGAACGGCACCGCGAGGTCCGAGGCCGGAACGTTATGCCCATGGATGTGGAAGGCCGGGTTGACCAACCGCTTATCGGCGTCCTGATCGGCATAGGACCGCAGGTGCTGATGGTATTCATCCACAGCGCGCGGGATCACGTCCCAGTGCAACCGTTTGGCGGAGCGCGGCTTCTGGAACATGTAGAGGCTCAGGCTTTCGGTCGAGGCATATGTCAACCACTCCTCGATCGTCAGGCCGTTGCCTTTGGACTTCGAGATCTTCTGGCCCTCGCCGTCCAGGAACAACTCATACACGTAGTGCTCGGGCGCCTTCACGCCGAGGACTTCGCAAATCCGGTCATAGACCGGCGCGTTCGAGGAGTGATCCTTGCCGAACATCTCGAAATCCACGCCAAGGGCAGCCCAACGTGCACCAAAATCGGGCTTCCATTGCAGTTTCACATTGCCGCCGGTGACCGGCAGGGTCACGTCTGTGCCGTCTTCGTCTTCGAACGTGATCTCGCCCCTGGCTGCATCCACAGTCTTCATGGGCACATAAAGCACCCGACCGGACACGGGCGAGATCGGCAGGAACGGCGAATAGGTCTGTTTCCGCTCCTCGCCCAGCGTCTTGAGCATGACGCTCATGATCGCGTCGTACTTTTCAGCGGCGCGCAGCAATGTCTCGTCAAACTTGCCGGACTTGTAGAACTCGGTGGCGCTGATGAATTCGTACTCGAAGCCGAACCGGTCCAGGAAATCCCGCAGCATGGCGTTATTGTGGTCCGCGAAGCTGTCATGCGTGCCGAACGGAGCGGGCACGACGCTGAGCGGGCGTTGCAAATGCTCGGCCAGCATGTCCTGCTGGGGAACGTTGTCCGGTACCTTGCGCATCCCGTCCATGTCGTCCGAGAAGCAGATCAGCCGGGTCGGGATATCGCTGAGCACCTCGAACGCGCGGCGCACCATCGTCGTCCGAGCAACCTCGCCGAAGGTTCCGATGTGCGGCAAGCCCGACGGGCCATAGCCTGTTTCGAACAGCACGTAGCCCTTTTCGGGTGGGGCCTTGGCATACCGTTTGACGAGCTTGCGCGCCTCCTCGAAAGGCCAGGCCTTCGACGTTTGGGCGGCTACGCGCAGGGCTGCGTCGGTCATTGATTCGCTCCAATCCAGACGGATGCGCGGGTGATAGTGTCCGGGCATCTGGTGGTCAACGCCAGGCACATGCAGCCATCATGACGTATGCTAAGCGAAGCGCTCAGCCTCTGGATGCGCAGAGTGTCTTAATCGGCGACAGGTCCAGTCTACCGCGCGGAATGTGCTTGCTGGAGTCCAGGCGCCAAAAATACCTTCCGGCCTGCTTGCAGTGATTTCAATTAAGAGGGGCACGATGAGGATTGGCAAAAACGAATACGAGTCTTTGAAAGCTTGGTGGCCTAAACAGGACGTAGGCATCATCGGCCCGGGTCTCAAACTCAAAATGGTCAACCTGAACCCGAAGGGTGGGAACTGGGATCTGCAAAAGCTCGGGAAGCATGACCTCGAACGCCTGCGAGATGCGTTGCCATCTGGCCGCACGGCGCATGTTCACTCTCCGCGCCTGCACAGCATCCGCCAGAAATGCAAGAAATCGCTCGCGGGCCTGCGGTCGCCGCATCTGGACCCGGAAAGCTATCCGCAGTGTTTCCGGATGAGAACCAAGCTGAACAACGCGCGTGCGGGGATATTTTCAGGTCCGGTCGGTCAGTGGCTGCGGCTGAACCCAAAGGCGATGTCGGTTAAGCTTCGGGGGCCGTTCGTCTGGGACGAAACCAATGGCGGCGATCTGCACATCATGGGGCCTTGGGCCGATATTATGAAGGCAATCACGGATGGCGGCGACGGGTTGGGCTTTGCGTCATCCTACACCGACATCTATCAGGGCGACGTGAATATTGAAACGGCGCGAAAGTATCCTCATCGCGACGAGGAAGGCAGTGATTGGGAAAGCCGCCTCCGCGAATTGCCGCTTATTGTTTCGGTCTACTCTGGCGTGGGCTGGAGCAAGACTGACGATGAGGGCGCGGTCGTCCTGAATGCGCCGGGTGAGATTGTCGATCTCGTTGGGAGCAAGCTGACCGGCATTGCCGGGGAAGTTGCACCTGAGTCCCTTGGAAACGCGACCCTCGATGCGATCAATGAAGCCAAGGGTATCTTCGAGGACCAGGTGATTCCGATCTTCGAGAAGGGAAAAGAGGTCTACGACATGCGGCAGGAAGCGAACCTGAACAAAACCATGCTGACCGTGACGGTCGGCAATGTACCGCATGGCGAGAACTACATGATCACAGGCGACCATCTTTCCGGCGGAGATCTGATCGACATTGTCGACGATCTGCGCCAGGACGCCTGAGCCTCGGCGAGACACACCTGCCGAATGTTGCGTCAAGGCGGGTGTTGCCGCCTTGCGCGATCAGTCATATGTCTCGGCGCGAGCCAATACAGGAGACATTCATGGCGACCGAACCGCTTAGCCCGCAAGACGCACTTGTCGCGGTTATGATTGCCACGTCTGCAGCAGACGAGAACATGACCGATCGCGAGTTCAAGGAAATCTCGTCGATTGTCGAGATTTTGCCGGTCTTCCATGGTTTCGATCGCGATCGGATCTCGCAGGTCGGTGCGCTGGTGGCCGACCTGTTTACCGAAGAAGATGGGCTCGATGCGCTCCTTGGATTGGTCGAGGCCGCACTTCCGGATCACCTGCGTGAGACGGCTTATGCATTGGCCTGCGATGTCGCTGCCGCTGACGGGTCTGTCAAAATGACCGAGCTGCGGCTTCTCGAGGAACTAAGACACGAGCTTCGTGTCGGTCGACTGGCTGCCGCCGCGATCGAGCGCGGGGCTCGGGCGCGACATCAGAGGCTGCAACCACGGAAAGCGTGACGATCGTCACAGTCTTGCGAGCGAATCGCTCCTAGCCTTGTGTTCATCGGGGGGCTTACTACGTGAGTTGGCAACCCGAGGGGTCTTCGGAAAGCTTATGATGGGCGCAGCTTGATGGCGTCCGACGGAGGAGGCATGACGTACTTACTTTACTATCCAGCAGTGATCGCGACCGTGCTCTTCACGGCAATCGGCACATCTGGGGTCGTATAATCGCCGCTTGTTAGGATAGCCGCTTCAGGCGTCCATCAATTCACGCGGCATTGCGAAATCAACGAATTTCGCCATCGCGTAGTCCACTTGGCCCCAGTCTTCGACGTCGAATTCCAGGACAGCGGCCGCAGCGGTCGGGAAGTGCTGAAAAGCACGCTCGCATCGGCGCGTTGCACGTTCACGGCTCAGCACGCGCGTCATCGCGCCCAAACCCGGCTGATGCCCGACCAGCATGACGCATTCGGCATCTTTCGGTGCGGTTCGGATCAGATCCAACATGGTATCCGGCGCCGCGTGATAAAGCTCGGCGCTATACTCTGCTGCCGGCAACGCGGTCATGACATCCTGCATCATTGCATAGGTTTCGCGCGTGCGAACCGACGTTGAACAGAAGACATGGTCCGGCGCGTGCTCAAGCTCCATCAACCAGGATGCGATAACCGGTGAGGCTTGTCGTCCCCTCTTGTTCAGCGGTCTGTCATGATCAGAGAGTTGGGCGTCCTTCCAACTCGACTTCGCGTGGCGGAGGAGGATCAGCTTTTTCATGAGAAAGAATGAAGCCCGCACGGCTTCGTCATGTCAAATTCCTATAACGACTTTCCACAAGATATTGCTCTGCTTGTGGATAAGGCGTTTTTTCACCGATTGGCGTTCCGGAAGGCCGTCATATGAAATTCCCGCTGTGCTGTTGGCAAACCCAGTCGAGCGCCGAACGGGCACGCGGCGCGCACGAGACACCCGGCGCGGCAGGCCTCGCCAGCGCGACTGTCAGTATGGGCGATGCAAGCGGGAACGTCGTACTGGCCATCAGCAAAGGCATCGACCGGGCAAGCGGTCAGGCACGGAGCCGCGCATTCAAGGCAAGGATATGATTGATCTGACACGGGAATCTCGAACCGCTCGGTGAAAGCCAAGGCGCCACGATAAGACGCCCAGAGCCCGCGTTGGCGCGTTACCTGCAAACCGACCGGCGATCGCGTTGCGGCTTCACCGCGTGCCGCCCAGTGTTGGAACGGTTGCCAGGGCGGACCGCCGAACGGAAACAACGCGGAAGCGTCGAAAGTCCGCGCCAGCGCTTCGATGACGCGCCGCGACCATCGGTCGAGCGGGTGTGGATGACCATCATGGCATTCTGGGGCTGAAGAAAACTCAGACCAAAGGTCCGAACCTCCGGGGCCGAGCAGACACAACACCTGCGTTCCAGCAGGCGCTTTGTCATCCGGTTCGGGATGGAATGCTCCAACGACCGTCAGGCCGACCTCGGCGGCCGCGCGTTCCAGATCGTCGAACGTCATCGGCGAAACGGAAACGCCAGTGACCACAGGAACTGCGTTGGTTCCGGCGATTGATGCTCGGCGAGCCCGATGGTCATGTCTTCGTGCCCATGGCGTGGCTGTGCCGTGTATGTTCTGAACATCCGGTCCCAGATCGACAGGTTGAAGCCATAGTTCGTGTCGTGCTCGTGCCGGTAGACCGAGTGATGCACCCGGTGCATGTCCGGTGTGACAATCACCTGCCGCAAGCGGCGGTCCCATTCGAAGGGCAGGCGGATGTTTGCATGATTGAACATCGCCGCACCGTTCAGGACGATCTCGAACAGGATCACAGCCTCGACAGGTGCACCCAGCGCATAGACCAGGGCCACCTTGAACAACATCGACAGACCGATCTCGATCGGGTGGAAGCGGATTGCGGTCGTCACGTCGAAATCGCGGTCTGCGTGGTGCACCCGGTGCAGCCGCCACAGGATCGGGATCTTGTGGCTCAGCAAATGCTGGAGCCAGATCGCGAAATCCAGAACCACGAAGACGATCAGCACCTCGAGCCAGAAGGGCCAGTTCAGATGGTTGAAGAGCCCCACGCCCAGGTTCGCCGCGTCCAATGCTGCAAGCGCTGCCGTAACCCCAAGCACCGCTTTCAGCACACCCGTCAGCACAGTGTTCGAGATCGAGATCGCCCAGTTCGTGAACCAGCGGCCCCATCGCTGGAAGGTGCGTTGACGGCGTGGCGTCACAGTCTCGGCCAGCGCAAAGGCGCCAAACAGGCCGAAGAACACGGCCAGCCTCAGCGTCATCTCATCCATCAGTTCAGAACCTCGTAGTGCGCGTTGACCGTCTTGCCCGCATTGACCGGCAGCATGTCCTGCGGGCAGCACGACATGGCGCAGATGCAATCCATCTCGGCGCGCAGAACTACGTGATCACCGGGTTGTGAAACAGGAGCTTCCCACGCCGTTTTGCCATGGGCGTCAACCGGAATGTTCATCCAAAGGTTCAGCGGGCCCGGCGTCCCATGGCTTTCGACACCCAAGGTGCGCATCGCCGCCGCCAGATTGTCCGTGCAGTTGTCGTGATACTCGGTGCATCCGAGCAGCCCATAGCGTTCGTTATCGCAGGACGCCATCAGCGTGTCGTGGATGCCGGGAGAGGTATCTTCGACAAAATGCAGGATCGGACGACGCTTGTTCGTGTAAAGGTCATGCCCGGCGCGCGGAAAGATCGTGGTTATCGTCGCGCGAAGATGTTCCATGGACAGGAATTCAGAAACATCCGGATCGCAGAACGCCCAGAAGTCGACGACCTGATGCCCATGCGTGTTGACGATCCGCAGCGATTGCCCGGCGGATAGGCGCACAGCGCGGCCCGACCGGGCGGGTATTTCGATCAGATCCATTGGCTGCTCCTACGATTGTCCGCAGACACTCTAGGAGATAGCGGCCATGACGCGGGACACAAACCCGTCAAAACTGTCGCGGTCGATCCACCGCACCACGGCGACCAGATCAAGGTCCGGATCGACCCAGATGGCGTTGCGCCCGACTCCGATGGCGAAATAGCTCGTCGACGGGGCGGACGGCGCAGTTTCTCCGTTCTGGTTCAACCACCACATAAACCCGTATCCGGCGTTGAGCGGGCAGGGAGTCAGGCACTGTTCAACCCAGTCTTGGGACAGGATCTGGCGCGCGCCCCACCGCCCGTTGTGGGCCATTAGCAGACCGACTCTTGCGTGATCGGGCGTCGGGACCATCAGGCCGCCGCCCCAATGCGCACCGCCGGAGACGGACTCCATCGCGCGTCCATCGATCTCGACGGTCGAATGTGTGCCGTATCCATGCCACTCCCATTGGCCAGAGGCACCGATCGGATCCATGACCCGCTCTTTCAGAATCTCTGGCAAGGGACGCCGGAACGTTTGCATCAATGCATAGCTCAGCACGTTCACGCGAATGTCGTTGTATTCCCAGAACCCGCCGGGTTCCGCCAGATCACGATGCGTTCCTTTCTGTGACGCCGTCCCCGGTGCGGTCGAGAGCGAGCGGTTCCGGTCGATCCGGTCCGCCTTGGTCCACAGCGTTCCTTCCCACTCGCTGGTCTGATGCAGCAGATGGCGCCAGGTGATCGCCCGGTTCTGTGGCGCGTCAAACAGGTTAGGGATCGTCGCTTGGCACGGTGTGTCGAGATCGATCAATCCGTCGTCAAAAGCCAATCCCGCGCAGATCGCGAGATAGCTTTTGGTGACGGAGAACGTCATGTCCGGTGCGTCGACTGGCCCCCATTGCGCCGCGATCTTCCCGCCTCGCAGGATCATACCGTTCGGGTCTCCGCGCGGCCGTGTCGGCCCGAGGATCTCGCCATCAGGCAAGGGTTCGGAGAAGTGTCCGCCGTCCAACGCCTCGGCGATGTCACGATCCATTGTGCTTTCGTTGACCGTCGCGAAAGCGACGGCTTCGGACAGACGTTCTGGGTCGAAACCGGCCTCGGCCGGTGTGCTGGCTTGCATCACGCTGGCACGGCGTCGGGTGGGCGTGGCAAAGTTCTGGGGAGGCACGCGACGGCACCCAGGATGATTGTCGCGGCAGCGGCCAGGATCACGAACAGCGCATCAAAGCCCCAGGTCTCGTACACGACGGCAATCAACGGCAACGCTATGGCCAACACCGAAAAGCTGACGACGTAGCGCACACCGTAGATCCGGGCGCGGAATGGTCCCGAGGCCATTTTGCCGATCATGTAATCGTTGATCGGGATCTGCCCAAAGGCGCCCAGCATGAAGCCCAAGGCCACAGCCAGCGCGATCCCGTCAGAGAGCCCCTGCATCGCGGTGAAGAAGACGATCTGGATCAACGCTACCGTCATGAACACCTTGCGCGGGCCGAACCGGTCCAGCGACAATCCGACCGCAAGCTGAGCCATCGAGGCCACGGCGAACGTCAGAAAGGCCAACGCGCCGACCGTCGAGGCGACGTCGGTGTTGCCTGGCAAGGCCGCGTCGGCCCATGCCGCAAGATCGCCTGCCAGGCCCTGCATCCGCTCGTCGAAGATCTTCGGCAGGGCAAATGTTGTCGACTGGAAGATGATCGAAGAGACCGCCGTGGGCAGGAACACGATCGCCGAAACCCGGAACAGCAACGCGCGGTAGTTCGGATCCGCGTTCGGTCGTGGGGCCGCCTTTGCGACCTCGCGGTCAACCGGGGCCATCCAGTCACGAAACAGCAGGAAGTAAACGCCGCCGAGCGCGATGGAGATCGCGCCGGGCACGAAGAACGCCATGCGCCATCCCGCGTTGTCGATCATGTATCCGGTCAGCAGTGCCGCCGAGGCCACGCCGAGATTGCCCCAGACCCCGTTCACAGCGATCCGCATCCCGGTGTTCTTCCATTTGGCAGTCACGATCGCGAGCCCGACCGGATGGTAGATCGCCGCGAAGATGCCGATCACGAACAAGCCAATTCCCATCTGCAGCGGTGTCTCGGCATACCCGGTCGCGATCGAAGCGATCCCGACGCCGACAAAAAACACCACCATCATGGCATCGCGGTTCCAACGGTCGGCCAGCCAGCCGGCGGGCAAGGCAACCACGCCGAATGCCACGAAACCGGGCGTCGCATAGGCCAGCAGCGCCCCATAACCCCCGCCCCACTCGCGGCTCAGCGTCAACGCAGCAACGGTTGCGAAGATCAGCATGAACAGGTGATCCAGGAAGTGTCCGATGTTGAGCATCAGGAAATGTGACTGATCGCGGGTCATCTTCGGCGCCTTTGGTTTGTCGTCTGACCCTACGCCCGGGCACCTGCCACGCCAACCACCTATCGGATAGCTGACGGGTCAATCGCTAAAGACAGCACCGCCTTCGATGCACATCACCTCGATCTCGCGGTTTATGCCCTTGAACGCGACCTCGCCGCGCGACGTCGCCGTGATCCGATCCTCGACTGCCGTCCAGGCGCGCGGGCTCAGCAGGATCTCGCCGTCCTCAGCGTGGTCGCAAAGCCGCGCCGCGATGTTCACCGCCGTGCCGCTGGCAGTGTAATCATAGCGCCCCTCGTAGCCGACCATGCCCACCGTCGCGTAGCCGAGCGAGATGCCAACCCCGAAGCCCAACCGGTGACCGAGGCGCTTCCACGTCTGGCACATCTCGTCCATGCGGGTGCGCATCGCGAGCGCCAGTCGGACGGCCTCACCCGCAGGGTCTTCGCAAGGTAGAGGATCGTTGAACAGGACCATGATGCCGTCACCCATGCGGTGATCGACGCCAGCATCGTGTTCGTTGATCAGCTTGCCCATCTCCTCGTGATAGGTTTGCAGAACCTCGATGGTCTCCTCAGGCTCGGCGGTCTCGCAGAACGCGGTGAAACCCCGGATGTCGCAGAACAGCACGCCCAAAAGCGCCCGATGGCTCTTAAGCAACTTCTCCGACCCGGACGTGACAACGGTGTCCGCAACGGCGGCAGGCAGGAACCGCTTGAGCTTACCCATACGCTCGATCTCGCCGACCTGTTCTTCAACGCGTTCGCCAAGCTCGGCATTCAAGCTTTCCAGCGCCTTGAACTGGCGAACGTTCTCGATGGCGATGACCGCCTGCGCGGCAAAGGTCTCGACCAAGGCGATCTGGTCGGGGGTGAAGGGCCGGACCTCCCGGCGAAACAAGAGGAAGCTGCCGATGCCCTTGCCCTGTGAGACCAGCGGGACGAACAGGTTCGTACGGATGCCCGCCTCATCGACAACCGTGCGAAACCGGGGATCGCCCTGCCGATAGCCGTCTGTTTCGACCATGTCCTCGACTTGAATGGTCCGGCACTCGATGATTGCGCGGGCGGCGATCGAGTGTTCCGGATCCATCGTGTAGCGGCCGGTACGGTAGAGTTCCTGTGATGCCTCTGACGCGCCGCGATTTGCGACCATCATTTGTGGTGGACCACCTTCGTGTCCCAAGACGACAGCACCGATGGGTGTCTCGCAAAGCCGGCAGGCATGCTCTAGGATAAGATCGAAGACGGGCTTCTCATCATCGCGCGACCGGCTGATGACCGATAGAATCTCGCGTGTCGCAGCTTCACGGTCCAACCGGGTCTGCAACTCTCGGAACTGCCGAACGTTCTCGATCGCGATGACCGCTTGTCCGGCGAACATCTCCACCAAAGCGATCTGGTCAGGCTCATAAGGCCTTACGGTCCTGCGATAGAGGACGAGTGCGCCGATGCCATGCCCATCTGACAGAAGGGGCACGTTCACGCTGGTTCGCATCCCGGTATCGTCCACCAACGATCGAAACACCTCCTCACCGGCGCGATACTCATCGGTCTCGGCGTAGTCCAGCACATGCAACGTCTTTCCAGTCACGATGGCCCGCGCGACCAGCGAGGTTTCGGGGTTCATCGAGACCTTGCCGTCCTTGTAGAGAGCCCGGGTCTTCGGATGCATGTCCTGCGCCGCGGCGAGGCTCTGCCGAGGTTCTCCCGCTCTCCCGAGCGTCAGGGCGGCGGCGTCGGCATCGCAAAGCCCCGCGGCCTGGCGAAGAATGACCTCGAGCACGGGTGCCTCATCGTCCCGAAAGTTCCGGATCGCCTCGAGCACCTCGCGCGTCCCTGCTTCGCGATCGAGGCGGGACTGCACTTCCTCGAACTGACGGGCGTTATCGATGGCGATCACGGCTTGATCCGCGAACAACTGGATCAGGTCTAGCGTGCGCTCATTGAAGGGATGAACTCGGGTGCGGTAGATGCTGAAGACGCCGATCAACCTGTTGCCCGAGGTCATCGGAATGGCTGCCAGCGACCGGGCGTTGCCATGGTCGACTGTGGCAGTCCTGAGCGCCGAGCCGCTCTCATAAACCCCGCCCGCGCGAACATCGTCGATGCTGACGGGCTTTAACTCGGCTGCAGCGCGCCCGACGCCCGTGGTTGGCTCGATCTTGAAGGTACCGATCTCGGACAGCCAGTTGCGGAAGGCCGGTGAAATCCCGCGCGACCGCAATTCGCTGATACGAAAATCGCCATGATATTCGAACAGAATACCAAACTCGGCCTCGCAAATTTCCAGAGCATGTTTCAGCACATCATCGATCGTCGTCTCGAGCGACCCGTCATGGTTGCTGATGATCCTGAGCACGCTCGCCAGGCTGCGTTCGCGCCGGATCGCATCGTCCAGTTCCAGCGCAAGATCCGCGGCCATTTCTGACCGGTCGCGATCTTCCCGTGGACCCGCTTGGTCGTCCAGTGTCTGCGCAAGCTCGATCTTCGAGGTGACGCCCAGCTTGCTATAGACCGTCCTCAGATGGCTGCGCACCGTGGTCGGCGAAAGACCCAGATCCCGGGCGATCTCCTTGTTGCTGGCGCCCGCTGCGTAGGCGGCTGCGACCTCATGCTCGCGCTTGCTCAACAGATCGGTCGCCAATCCCCCGTCGGACATCCGACACCCCTCAAATGCAGTAATCCGTGTACCGTTCACCAAGTCCTGCATTTGAACGATACCGCGGCATTGCTTCCTCTCGTATCTTAAAATCCATGGCAGCGGGGGAATTCCGCGGGACATGAACGCCGTACCCGGTTGCGCCATGGAACACAGGAGAAAACGATATGACGATGATCCAGACAGCCATGAGCTTCTTCGACGCGTGCGAAACCGGGAAGGGCTGGGCCGAGTGCGCGCAGTACTGTGCTGCAGCTGCGAGCTTCGCCTGCCAGTCGCAGGCGTTGGTCGACACCCACACGCTCGAGGCTTATACCGAGTGGATGAAGGGCCTGCTCGTGCCCCTACCCAACGGCCGCTATGAGTTGAAGGGCTTCGCCGAAGATACTGAGCGTGGCGTGGTACTGGCCTTCGCCGTGTTCCACGGCACGCATACGGCAGATGGCGGTCCAATGGCGCCGACCGGTAACACAGTCGCGGCGGACTACGTCTACTCGATGGAGTTCGCGGGTGGGAAGATAACCCACATGACCAAGATCTGGAATGACGGGCACTCGCTGGCAGCGCTCGGTTGGGCGTAGCTCGCCCACAACGGCCAGGAAAACGCGTTTTCCTGCATCCCGCCCATGATTTGATCGCCGCGTCCGCGCGGCGGCCTTGCCCGTCTCCGGCACCCCGCGTATCGCTTGCGCCGACCCGGCACCGCCCGGCTCCCCACCACGACACCGGAGGACACCCCATGGGTTACGAAAAACTCGACCTGCTGATCGACGGCCAGTTCCGTCAGGGCTCGGGCGGTGATGCACAGGACGTCATCAACCCGGCCACCGAAGAAACTCTGGCCGCCGTGCCGCACGCCACGGCCTCGGACCTCGATGAAGCGCTGGATGCAGCCGAGCGCGGTTTCAAGACATGGAAGGGCATGACAGCCCTTGCGCGTCAAGCGATCATCAACAAGGCCGCAGATAACATCATGGCAAATTTGGATGAGCATGCCCGGAACCTGACGATGGAAATGGGCAAGCCGTTCGTCGAGTCGAAGATGGAGCTTGCGCTCGGCATGGATGCGCTACGCTGGTACGGTGAGGAGGGCAAACGCGCCTATGGCCGCATCGTGCCTTCACGGATCCCGGGCGCCCGTCAGATGGTCACCAAGGAGCCGGTCGGCGTCGCCTCGGCCTTCGTCGCATGGAACTTCCCGTGCATGAACGTCGTGCGCAAAGTTGGCGGCGCGCTGGGCGCGGGCTGCTCGCTGATCATCAAACCGTCCGAGGAAACGCCCGGCACCGCCGTTGCAATCGCCCGCGCGTTCCAGGAAGCCGGCCTGCCGGACGGCGTGCTGAACGTCGTCTTCGGCGTGCCCGACACCGTCTCGCGCCACATCCTTGGCGATGCGCGTGTCCGCAAGCTCTCGTTCACAGGCTCGGTCCCGGTCGGCAAGCACCTCCAGAAGCTCGCCGCCGAGAACCTGATCCGCTGCACCATGGAACTTGGCGGGCACTCCCCGGTCATCGTCTTCGACGACGCCGACGTGGACGCCGCTGTCGAAGTGATCGGCAAGAACAAGTTCCGCAATGCCGGGCAGGTCTGCATCTCGCCGACGCGCTTCTACGTGCAAGAGAACGTCTACAACAAGTTCGTCGAAGGCTTCACCGAGGTCGCCGGAAACCTGAAGGTTGGCAACGGACTGGACGAGGGCGTCGAGATGGGCCCGCTGGTCGACCAGCGCCGCCTGCCGATCATGGAGGGCTGGGTCAACGACGCCAAGGACCACGGCGCCACCGTCACCGCGGGCGGCGAGCGCATGGGCAACAAGGGCTGGTTCTGGAAGCCGACCGTCATGCGCGACGTGCCCGAGGACGCTCGCATCATGAACGAGGAGCCCTTTGGCCCTGTTGCTCCGGTCTCGCCATTCAAGAGCGTTGACGAAGTCATTGATAAGGCGAATAAATTGCCGTTCGGCTTGGCGAGCTATGTCTTCACGACCGATGGCAAGAAGGCCAAGGCGATGGAAGAGGCCATTGAGGCCGGGTTGGTCGGCGTCAACCACCCGGGCGTCTCGACCCCGGAGACCCCTTTCGGCGGCGTCAACGAATCCGGCTACGGCTCAGAAGGCGGCATCGAGGGGCTGGAAGCGTTCCTGCGCACGAAGTTTGTGACCGAGACGGGGGTCTGATCGAGCATTAAAGGTGGGCGTGCCGCCCACCCGATGACATCGCATTCAACGGTAGGATGGGCTCCAAGCCCATCCTTCATTGAGATGCGGCAAGTTCTCCGAATTCACCTTTGGCGATTTCTCCCGCAAAGTCTGCGGAGGCGATGCCTCGCGCGACATCGCGGTGAAACGAGGAGTACGGCCAATCGCACACGTGCCGCACGAGGCCGTGCCGAACCGGATTGATCCAGCAGTACTCAACATGTTTGCGGAAATCGTTGGGGTCGCGGATCAGGTGTTCCCAGTACCGGCGTTGCCAGATCCCGCGCTCGCGTTTGATGCGTTTGGATCGGCTGCGTGGGCCGGACCAGTCGAGCCTGCGGGAGAAGCGGCCCTTAATCTTGTTCCAGATCAACGGAAAATTGCTGTCGCCTGGCGGCAGCGTCATCACGGTATGTAGATGATCGGGCAGGATCACGATGGCATCGAAGCGGAAGGGGTGCTCGGCCTGTGTTTCGGCCATGACGGTCCGCAAGATGCCGATGTTGTCGGTGAGGACTGTTGAGCCGGGGTGTGCAGCATTCACTGTGAAGAAGTATGTGCCCCCGTGCACGAACAGCCGCCTGTAATTCGTCATGTTGCGAGCGTCGGCGCGTTTGGTTGATGTGGTGTTAAGCGGGATGGGCGAGGCGCCCATCCTACGGGTCGGTGATAACGATCACCCCGGTTTCATCATGCTGTCGAGATACTTGTCGCGGACCTCGCCGAAACGGCGGTTGGCAATCTCTGGGTGGTGGGGATTGACCCGGTAGGTTCCTCGGGTCACGCGCTCGACCATGCCTTGGCGGCACTTGCGGGCCAGGATCGTGTGGGCGCTGTTGGACCGGGCGGCGACCAGCTTGGCCGCGAGGTGCTTTTGGAGTTCGGCGACTTCGACCAGATCCTCGGCCTCTGCCAGGTAGTCGTGCACGGCGGCGACGGCGGCGGACATGATGCTGGCACGCTTGGTCTTGCGGGGCGGTGCCATTTCCAGTCTGGCTATCCGGACGCGCAGGTTGCGCCGGTCGCCGAGGGGCAGGGCGCCGACCACGCCGATCAGCGAGCGGGTCAGGTCGCGGCGGCGGTCCTGCGTGCGGATGAGGTCGCCGGTGAGCCGGGTCTCCCATCGTGCCAGTTCTTCGATTTCATCCATAAGCGTGCGGGCTGCGTCGAGCAGGTTGGGCATTTTTGAAACCTCGATGCGATTGCGCGCGGAGGTGGGCAATTGGCGCGCCTCGGCGTCCTTCCGGAGGTCTACATCGAGATGGATAAAATTTGTTTAAAGTAATGTTCATGTGTGGGTTTGTTGCCACGAGGTTAATTCCGCGCAGCGCCGGTCGGAGGCGGATTTGAAGCCTCATGCTCGGTCCCCGGCCTGATCGGGGACCTCGATGAGAGGCGCGCTTGTTCGTCGAGACCCAGGCTCGGGGGCCGGGGCCGAGTCAACCGTTGGAGGCAGGAGCGTGGCGGCTCGCCGCAAGTGTCGGGGCCAAGCCAAGTGCTGGAGTCAGGACCGGCGCCGCCCTTCAGACAACTTCACTTCGGTAAAGACAGACCTTCAGCCCGCCATGCGCGACGGGGGGACCGGCGGGCGTCACACCGAGGCCGGTGGCCTTCGCCAGCCCCGCATCGTTGGTGATAATGCCGACCCGCCAGCCGGGGAACCGGGTGCGCAGGGTCTCGCCCAGCGATCCGTAGAGCCCGAAGAGCAGTTTGCGGTTGCCGATGCGCCCCCCATAAGGCGGGTTGGTCAGAATGATGCCGGGCGGACCCGGCGGCGGGGCGGCGTCGGAGATGGCGTGGCGCAAGAAACGGGTGTGCTCGGCCACGCCTGCGCGTGCAGCATTCTCTGTGGCCATCCGGATGCCACCTGCATCACGATCCGAGCCGGAACAGGTGATCGGGGTGCCTCGGGACGGTTTGCTGCGCAGGGCCTCCCATGCTTCCGGGTCGAAGCTGCTCAGGCGCTGGAAGGCGAAGGCGCGGGAGCGGCCGGGGGCGAGACCAAGGGCGATCTCGGCGGCCTCGATCGGGATGGTGCCCGAGCCACACATCGGGTCGAGCACGGTTTGCGTGCCGTCGAAACCCATCTGGCGGAGGAAGAGCGCTGCCATGGTCTCGCGGAGCGGGGCCTTGCCGACGGCCTGTTTGTGGCCGCGCTGATGCAGTGGCGCGCCGGATGTGTCGAGGCTGATGGTGCAGAGGTCATCCTCGCTCCGGACGACGAGCCGGAGTGCGTCCTGGGTAGCGTCCTTTGCAATCGGCGCGCCGAGTTCTACGGTGCTCGCACGGGCGATGCGGTCGCGAGCGGACCCTGCGTGGTAGATCTTCGATTTTCGGCAGGTGACGTCGAGGCGGAGGGGCGTGTCTGGGCGGAAGGTTTCGGCCCACGGAAATTTGCGGGCGCGCTTGTCGAGCTGTGCGGGGTGCATGGCGCGGAATGAGCCGAGGCGCACGAGGACCCGGCTGGCGCCGCGCAGGCAGAGGTTGGCGCGCCAGATGTCGGGCCACGTGCCCCGGATCTCGACCCCGCCCGGATCGGTGCGGGTCGGGGTGAAGCCGTGGGCGCGGGCCTCGTCGGCGAGTGGTCTCTCCAGCCCGGGGGCGGTGACGAGGCGGATGTCGAAGGGTTGCTGATCCGGCATGTGCTCTGCCTAGCGCGCGCGGACCGCGAACGCGATGGCGTTGTTTTCAAGGATGAACGAGCAGTGGTAGAAAGTATAGTTAAGAACTATTTCACCATGTAATCGAATTCAATTCAATTTGAACTAATATATAAATTCATTCTGATTGAATTGATTGGCGAATTGTGATCAAAAGAATGCGAGATTTGCGTAGCGTTTGTGTTGGGGTTGGTATGACTGAGTTCGAAAAGTTGCTTGCCAAAATGAACAAGTCGGTGACCGAGGCCTATGGCGAGAACATCGTCCAGAATGGTGATTTCTCGACACACCAGCTTACGGGCTCCAAGAGATGGGGCACGATGGAGGACACCGGCGACGGCTCGTGGGTTGCCGAGAGCGGCAAGATCGAGGTTCAGAAGTCGACCGGCCACAACGGCACGCCAGCCAAAAAGGTCAAGTCGACGGTTCTGGAACTGGATGCGCTGACCGGCCGCAAGGGGCTGGGGGCGACCGAATCCAACGCAACCGTCAGCCAGATGATCGAGGAGATCGACGGTCCAGGCACCTACCGCCTGTCGCTGGACTTCATGGCGCGCGGGAAAGGTCAGCTCGGCGCGGACGAGACCGGCACGGGCGAGGTCTGGGTCGGCGACAAGCTGGTCGCGGTGTTGTCGCAGGACAAGACCAAGTGGGAAGAGCGGATCATCGAGTTCACGCTGGATGAAGACGACATTCCAGAAGGCGGCGTCGAGTTGAAGCTGAAGGCCACGGGCAAGGCCGACGGGCGCGGCGCCACGGTCGACAATATCTCGCTGCGTGAGATCGGTGAGACTGGGCTTCTGGGCGAGGAACTGGTCACCAACGGCGATTTTGAGACGAACCCGTCGACCAACGGGCGCGGTGTCTTCCACGAGATCGAGGGCTGGAGCGTGTCGGACGATTCGGTCCTGGAACTGCGCTCGGTCCGTAAGCCGATCACGCCGCGCGACAAGGACGACACCTATATTGAGCTGGACAGCCACGGCGCTGACTCGAACTCGACCGTCGTGCAGGAGATCGAGGTGCCGGCGGACGGCACGTATCTGCTGGCATTCGATTACTCGGCCCGCGCGGCGCGCGGCAAGGATGCCGCAGCGACCTCTCCCATCAAGGTGATGGTCGGGGACGAGGTTATCGCCGAGATCACCGCTGACGAGGCAGGCTGGAAACCTTTCACGTTCAACGTCGACCTGGCGAAGGGGCCGGTCAAGCTGAGCTTCGAAGGCACGGGCGTCGAGGACAAGGTCGGCGGTCTGCTGGACAATATCGAACTGCGCAAGGTTGCCGAGCTTGGCCCGGATGCCGATCCGATCAACGCGCCCGAGCCTGTGGCGCCAGCCTCCGACGAGACGGCGGAACCGGTTGAGACGGCCGAGGCGAGCTACAAGAGCGGTCTGCTGGGCGAGGTTCACTTCGCAGACGACGTTCTGAAGAAGATGGATCAGGCGCTGGAGCATGTCGATGACACGCCGGATGCGACCTTCGTCGCCACCGAGATCGACTATGGCAACAAAACAGGCTGGTTCCACACGCCGCTGGATCTGGTGCTGGAGCACGATGCCGAGAGCCTGGTCGGCCATTCGGAAGGTGCTTTGGAACAGAACGTCAACCACACTGTGATGCAGCTGAGCGGCGAGGTTTATCTCGAGGCCGGGTCTCACAAGTTCTTCAACCGCACCGATGACGGTTTCCGCCTGACGATCGATGGCCAGGAGATTGCCGAGTACCAGGGCATTCGCGCGGCGCGCAACACCACCGGCGAAATCGAGATCGAGGAAGACGGCTGGTATCCGATCCAGATCGATTATTTCGAGTGGAAGGGGCACTCGAAGCTGCGGGTCGAGCACCAGAAGGATGGTGGCCCGCGCGAGATCCTGGACGAGGACATGCTGCGTCACGAGGTCGAGCCCGACAATCTGGGCCCCGACGCCATCGATGACTCGGCGGAAGGCGCTGAAGACACGGCAATCGTTATCGATGCCCTCGGCAACGACAGTGATCCGGATGGCGACGCGGTCTTCATCCTGGACGCAACCGATGGCGCGAATGGAACGGTGACCTTCACTCCGCCCGTCGTCGAGGAAGTTGCGAACACCGAGGGTCCGACGCTGGGCGATAACCTGATCGTCAACGGCGATTTCGAGGACAATCCCCTGAACGGCCGGCTCGGCTGGGGACACTGGGACACGATCGAAGGCTGGGAAAGCCCGGTCGGCCGCATCGAAGTTCAGACCAAGAACTACAACACGGGCAATACAAAAGGAAACGCCGTTGTTGAGCTGGACAGCCACGGCCGCGACTCGAATGCGACGCTCCAGCAGGAAGTCGAGATCGAGGAGGCTGGAACCTACCAGTTCTCGCTCGACTACGCGATGCGCGGCAAGCACGCCTGGACCAACGGCGTCGGCGTGCGCATCAATGGCGAAACGGTCCACGAGGTCATCAAGCCCAACGAGCAGGGCTTCCAGACCCTGACGCTGGACGTCGATTTGGTCCCGGGCACGGCGGTCACCGAGATCTACGCGCTGGGCAAGCAGGACACGATCGGAACGGTGATCGACAATGTCTCGTTGCGCCAGGTGCAGGAGAGCGATCCGGTCCGGGTGTTCAAGGCGCCTGATGGCGGCCTGATCACCTATACGCCCGAGCCGGGGTTTGTTGGCGAGGGCACGTTCGCCTACACGATTTCGGACGGCAACGGCGGCACTGACACCGCAACGGTGACAGTCGTCGTCGCCGCCGACAACGAAGCGCCGATCGCGGTCGATGACCAGATCCAGGCGCAGGAAGATCAACCGATCGTGCTGGATCTGCTGGGCAACGACCGGGATCCGGATGGCGATGCCCTGACGATCACCGAGGTCGGGCCAGTCGAGAACGGAACACTGAGCCAGAACGAGGACGGCACCTTCACGTTTACGCCGGACGAGAATTTCCACGGCACGGTGACGTTCGATTACACCGTGACAGACGGGGAGTTTTCGGACACGGCGACCGTCACGATTGATGTCGCGCCGGTCAACGACGCCGTGATGGGGATCATTGACCATATCGAGATGGACGAGGACACGACGGTCTCTCTGGATCTGCTGAGCAACGACATCGACTTGGATGGCGATGCGCTCTCGATCGTCTCGTTCAGCTCGGTCGATAACGGCGAGATCATCGAGAACGCGGACGGAACCTACAGCTTCCGCGCGGACGCCGATTTCAACGGCAGGGTGACCTTCCAGTACACCGTGACAGACGGCATTGCCGAGGACACCACATCGGTGATCATCGATGTCGTACCCATCGACGATCCGGTCGAAGCGGTGAATGACCTCTTCACGACAGACGAAGACGTGGCCGTGACCTTCGATCTACTGGCCAACGATCTGGACGTGGACGGCGATACGCTGTCGCTGGTCTCTCTGGGGACGGTCGACCGCGGCACGCTGGAGATGAACGAAGACGGCACGGTGACCTACACGCCGCTGGCGGATGACAACGGTTTTGTTTCGTTCCAGTACACGATGACCGACGGCGAGACGGAATCGACAGCGACCGCACGGATCGAGATCCTGCCGATCAACGATCGGATGGTGGCCATGGATGATGTCGCCTCGACTGAAGCGCAAGCTCCGGTCACCATCGATGTGCTGGCAAATGATGTCGACATCGATGGCGATGTGCTGGAGGTCACGTCGGTTTCTGGCGTGACGGATGGCACCGCGACGATCAACGCGGACGGGACGATCACGTTCATCGCGAATGAAGGTTTCGAAGGTGAAACGTCTTTCGCCTATAGTGTCAGCGACGGCACCGTTTCGACGATGGCCACGGTGACAATCGATGTCGCTCCGCTGAACCGTCCGCCCGAGCCCCAAGATGACATCGTGACGGTCGCCGAGGACGGATCAGTCACGATCGACTTCCTGGCCAATGATATCGATCTGGACGGTGATGCTCTGAGCGTGGTCGAGTTCGGTCTGGTCCGCAACGGTCTGTTGACCGAGAACGAGGACGGCACGGTCACCTTCACGCCGAATGCCGACTACGATGGCAATGTCACGATCAGTTACACGGTCGCGGACGACGAGGGGCTTGAGGGCACCGCGCGGATGCGGATCGAGGTGACGCCGGTCAACGACGCCGCCGTGACCGTCGAGGACTTCGCCGAAGTGCGCCGTGACAGTACGGTCCAAGTCGATGTGCTGCGGAATGACTCGGATATCGACGGCGACGATCTGGAACTCGTGTCGGCCACATCGGCGCGCGGCGAGATTACCATCGTCGACGGTGAGCTGTTCTATGACCCGAGCGGCGATTTTGATGACATGGCGGTGGATACCTCGGACATCGAGGTGATCACCTATACCGTTCGCGACCCGGGTGGGATCGAGACGACGGGTACGTTGAACCTGACAGTCCTGGCCTCACGCAAAGATCCGATCCGCGAGACCCTGACTTTCCGCGAAACCGGAACGAACGGGTCGACTGACAACCTGGACGCCGGGAGCCCGGTGATCGATATTGCGGATGTGTCTGTCAGCGGCTTGGACAACAACGACCGGATCGGCATCGATCTTCTGGCACGCGGCGGCAACGGGCGGAGCAGTTCGTCCGGTGAAAGCGGTGAAGATGGTGACGATGCAAACGGTACGGATGGAACCAATGCAGTCGACGTTGGCGGCGCCGGTGGTGATGCCACGGCAATTCTGACCGGAGCTTCGCTGAATGGCGGCGAGTTCGATGATGACCTGAACATCGAGGTCGAAGCTCGGGCTGGCCGCAGCGGCAAGGGCGGTGACGGCGGAACTGGTGGTGACGGCAGTCCGTTGGGAACGCATTTGCTGCGCAGGTTTGATGGCAGCGAGGTGTTCACGGATTATGGTGATGGCCCGGTGCGGATCGGCGGCGACGGCGGCGACGGCGCCGCGGGCGGTGCGGGTGCCGACGCTGTCGCACGTGTTCAAGACGGTGTCTTCGATGGCGGTCTGGATGATGACGATATCGTTGTCGAGGTTGTGGCAACCGGAGGCGACGGCGGCAATGGCGGTAATGGCGGTCAGGCCGGTGTCAGCGGAATCGTTCGGCCGCTAGGCGGCGACCATGTCAATACATCCCGGGCCGGCGACGGTGCGCGCGGTGGTGACGGCGGAGACGCTAGGGCCGAAGCAATCGGCAACCAGTTGCTCGGTGGCCAAGGCGAGGATGACATTCGTCTGATCGTCGAGGTTGAAGCGGGCCAGGGCGGTGGTGGCGGGATCGGCCGCGATGGTGGCAAGGCGCAGTTCCTGGACACGACGTTGATCGACAATGGCCTGTTCGCGCCTGCGACCTATGAAGGCGAGGTCTATGAGCTGGTCGGTATCGCCGGTGATGGTGGAGATGCCGGTGACAACGGTGACGCGGATGTCGTCGTCCGCGATAACCTGTTGTCCGGTGGCGAAGGCAACGACGAACTGCTGCTTGAGGTCATCGTCGCGACGCCGGACGTTGTTCTGGGTGCTGACGGCGGCTCGGGCGGGCTTGATGCCACGCTCACACCCGAGGAGACCGAAACCTACACGATCCATCAGACCGCCGGAGTAGATGGCGCGAACGGTGCAGACGGTGCCGCAGGCGCGGTTCGGGTCGAGGTTGATGGGAACACGATTGATGGTGGTGAGGGCGACGACCTGATCGAGATCATTTTCGATCTGACCAGCCTCGATACGCTCGAGCTGATTGTCACCAACAACAGCATCGACGGCGGTGCGGGTTTCGATACAGTCGACTTCTCCGGAGTTGACGCAAGCATAACCGTCGATCTGGGAAGCGGTGTGTTCGGCATTGGCGACGGTGCTGCCGCAAGCAACGCCATTGCAGGGATTGAGTCACTGATCGCCACCGAGTTCGACGACACGCTGGACGGGGGCAGCGGTTCGCAGACTTTGGAGGGCGGGGCCGGCAACGATGTCCTGTCCGGCGGCGGAGGTCTCGACACCTTTGTCTACCGGTTGGGCGACGGCGCGGACGAGATCACGGACTTCGCGAACGACCGGATCGACTTCTCGAGCTATGTCGGGGTGTCGAGCATCAGCAATCTGACCATCACGGATACCGCCGATGGCGCGCTGGTCTCGACGGTTGCCGGTGACAGCATCCTTCTGCGGGGGATTACGGCGAGCGATATCGACGAAGATGCCTTCGTCTTCTGATCGAACGAGCTACCGAAACACTCTGGCGGCGACCCATGCGATTGCCGCCAGAACGCCCAATTCGGCGGCGAAGGGCCATTCCAGCAAGGTCTGAACGCCGGGATCCCAAACCCTGAATGGCAGCAATGGCTCGACGTGACGCTCGATCGCCGGTTGCAGGACCTGCAGGCTGTCCTTGTGGGCCCAGAACCACCACTCGCCTAGCGCCGTCAGCCGGAAGCCGCTGCCTGAAAGCGCTGCAAGCCCGTCGCTGATCAGAACGGCCAGCGCGCCCAGCGCGAACAGCCGTGCAATCCAGGTGAGCATTGGTAACCTCCGTCTTCGATCTGCGCTGGCTACCTACGCACCGGTACGCGCAACGCAAGCGATGTGACAGTGCTTGACGCATCGGTGATGGATGTTTCCATGCCCTTCGCCCTTGTGTTCCGTCCCGTCAGCCGCGAAACAGCGCAAAACAGGACGGGAGGGGAGCAGCCATGCGCGCCTTGTACTACACCGGCACGATGGAGATGGAGATGCGCGATACGCCCGTGCCCGTCGCCGGGCCGGACCAGTCGGTCATCCGGGTCTCGCATTCCGGCATCTGCGGGTCGGACATGCATGCCTGGCACGGGCACGATCCGCGCCGCGTGCCACCGCTGATCCTGGGGCACGAGGCGGTCGGAATTGCCGAAGACGGCCCGCACGCGGGCAAGCGCGTCGCGATCAACCCGCTGCTGACCTGCGGTGTCTGCTGGGCATGCACGTCGGGCAACGAGCATCTCTGTCCAGAGCGCGCTCTGATCGGGTTGAAGGTGCCCGGCGCCTATGCCGAGCACGTTGCAATCGACACGGCCAACCTGACGGTGCTGCCGGATGACCTGGCCTTTGAGCAGGCGGTGCTGGCCGAGCCGCTGGCGGTTTGCGTGCATGCGGTGCGGATCGGTTACGAACGCCATGCCGGTCCCGCCGACGAGGTCGTCGTTCTGGGTGGCGGGGCGATCGGGCTTCTGGCGGCCTTTGTTTATCGCCATCGCGGCGCTGGAACGCTCTGGATTGCCGAGACCAATCCGGTCCGGCGCGCGGCGCTGGAGCAGGTGATCGACGCGCGGGTCTATGATCCGACCGGGTCCGATGGCCCGGCGCTAGAGAGCGTGGACATGGTTTTCGACGCGGTTGGGTCCGGGCGCACGCGCGCTGCGGCATCGGCTCTGGTCCGCGCGGGCGGCACGATCGTGCACACCGGGTTGCAGGACAGCGCGGATGGTTTGGACACGCGCTGCATCACCTTGCAGGAAATCCTGTTCCTCGGCACCTATTGCTATACCAAAGCCGACTTCGCTGCGGGTCTGGACCTGCTTCACAAGGGCGAAGTTTCGCGCGACGGCTGGACCGAGCTTCGCGATCTGGATGCCGGGGCCCGCAGCTTCCAGGACATCCATGACGGCAATGCCCCCCCGAAGATCATCCTGCCCTGCTAGCGGACTTGGCCACGCAGCGCAGCGCGGCCTACTGAAGTTCGTGCACCAGCGCGGCACTCGCAACTTCGAGCGTTTCGTTGCCGTCGAGATGCGCTTCACTGAATGCCTCGAGCCAGAGCTGGAGGATTTCGGACTTGTTCCGCCCGACTGAGGTAATGTCCTTCGCCGACCGAAGCGCGCGGATGGCCAACCCGCTGGTGGACAGAGCGTTCACATCGCGGCTGCCCATCGACCAGTTCGGGAAGGTGCGCTTGTCCAGCGCCTGCTGATGCACGACGCAGCAGTTCCGGTGCCGGTTGTCACGGCTGATTGTTTCATAACGCTGACGCACATGATCTTCCGGTCCTTCGAGAACCTGCAGGAAGTGGCCGTCGACATGAAGCAGGACACCGGTGATGTTGCTCATCTGATTGTTCTTCCGGGACACGCGAAGAATGTCCGCCAGGCTGGACGCCCGAAACTGCTCCGTCGCATCGCTTGTGTAGAGGATTTGAAGCAGCACGTCTGTCTCCCCGTTACGGTTGAGTGCCTCGCGAGGCGCTTTGGATCCAGAACTGCAAAGGTCGTGGGGAAGCGTTTCGGTATGGTTAAATTTAGCTTCCCCCCTGCGACGCCAGATCGTATCGAACCCGGGGCGCGACGCCTGTGCGTCTGGAAATCGCGATCGTGCAGCGTTATCGCCGATATTGGGGTTTACCTCCCGGACAGATTTGTACCCTATGCCGGTAAAGGTGCCGAACAGCGCCGCGTGACCGAACATGCCGCCAGAAAGGACGTGCGATGGGGTTTGATGTTGCTGTGGTCGGTCTCGGCTATGTCGGGCTGACACTTGCAACCGCCTTGGCGGACACCGGATTTCGCGTGCTCGGGGTCGAGCGCCGGGCCGAGGTCGTCGATATGACGAACAAGGGCATGCCGCATTTCTCCGAGACCGGATTGCCCGAGATGCTCGCCCACGCTGTCGAAACTGGCGCTCTGACAGCGGCCCCTGCATTCAGCGCGGAGAACGCCGATATCTACGTCATCACGGTCGGGACGCCGCTCGCGCCCGATGGCAGGGCGCGGGTCGATTTCATCGAATCCGCGACCCGTGAAGTCGCCGAGAACATGCCGGACGGTGCGTTGGTGATCCTGCGCTCGACGGTGAAGATCGGAACCGCGCGGAATATCGTTGCCCCGATCCTTCAAGCGTCGGGCAAGTCCTTTGGCATCGCGATGTGCCCGGAACGCACGCTGGAGGGCCGGGCGATGCACGAACTGCGCCGTCTTCCGCAGATCGTCGGCGCGGATACGGATGCCGTGCGCGAGCGTGCCGCGCATTTCTTCTACAAGCTGACGCCGACGGCCGTTCAGGTCTCGTCGCTCGAGACGGCCGAAATCATCAAGCTGGTCGACAACACTTTTCGCGACGTCCAGTTCGGCTTCGCCAACGAAGTGGCGCGGATCTGCGATGCATACGGCGTCAACGCGATGGAGGTCATTCCCGGCGGCAAGCTGGGCTATCCGCGCACCAATGTCGCGTTGCCGGGCCTGGTCGGCGGACCGTGCCTCGAGAAGGATCCGCACATACTGGCGCAGTCGTTGCGCGATGTCGGCGTCGAGCTGGACATCACGACATCGGCGCGGCGGGTGAACGAACGACAGCCCGAGGAGACCGTCGCGTTCATCCTTGCTGAACACGCCAAACGCTCGCGGGACGTGCCTGAGATCGCCTTGCTGGGCATGGCCTTCAAGGGTGTTCCCGCGACCGATGACCTGCGCGGCGCGATGTCCTTGCAGGTGCTGGAAGCGCTGCGCCAGCAGGCTCCCCAGGCGGAAATCCGGGTGTTCGATCCGGTGTGCGGGGTCGAGCAACTGACCGCGGCCGCACCGGGGTGCAAGATCGCGAGCTTTATCGAAGACGCGATCGGCGGTGCGGATGTCGCGATCATCGCCAACAACCATCCGGAATTTGCGTCGTGGCGCCCGCGCCAGATGCTGCGGGTGATGGCGGAGACCGGCTTCATCTACGACTACTGGAACCATTTCTCGGATCTCAGGCCGTACGAACTGGGGCCGAATTACCTGGCCGTCGGGAATACCGGGACGGCTCAGGCCGGGGGAGGGCGCTGATGGCGCGTTGCGTGGTCACCGGCGGTGGCGGGTTCATCGGCGCCTACCTAGTGCGCAAGCTCGTGCACGCGGGCTGGCAGGTTGTCTGCGTCGACAACATGCTGCGCGGGGACCAGTCCCGTTTCGCGGATGTCGCCGACGACGTCGAGCTTCACACCTGCGATGTTCGCGATGTCGACGCTGTGACGCGCGCGTTTAAAGGGGCCGAGGTTGTCTTCCACCTCGCCGCGATCAACGGGACCGAGAATTTCTACACCCGGCCCGAACTGGTTCTGGATGTTGGCCTGCGCGGGGCGTTGGCGGTGGTCGAGGCCGGTCAGAAAGCGGACGTGCCGGACCTGGTCGTCGCCTCGTCGGCCGAGGTTTATCAAGAACCGCCGAGCGTTCCGACGAACGAAGATGTGCCTCTTATGCTGCCAGACAGCCTGAACCCGCGATACTCCTACGGCGGCTCAAAGATCGTCAGCGAATTGATTGCCTTCAACTACGGGCAGGAGCATTTCCGCAAGGTCCAGGTCTTCCGACCGCACAACGTGTATGGTCCGAACATGGGCTGGAAGCACGTCATGCCGCAGTTCATCCTGCGTGCTTTGGATGCGCGTGAGGCTGCAACGACGCGGTTCGAGATTCAGTCGGATGGCACGGAAACGCGGGCCTTCGCTTATGTCGATGATGTCGTCGACGGGATTGTCCTGATGCATGCCAAGGGTGCACACCGCGAGGTCTACCACATCGGGAATGACGACGAGGTCTCGATCCGCGATCTGGTCGCACTGACCGGGCTGGGCTGCGATATCGATCTGGAGATCGTGCCGGGCCCGGCCGTCGCGGGCGGAACGCCGCGCCGGTGCCCGGACATCTCCAAGATGCGTGCGCTGGGGTACGATCCGGCGGTCGGGTTAGAGGACGGCCTGCGCCGGACCGCAGAATGGTATCTGGCGCATCGGGACGAACACCCCGATAATGAGTTGATGTAGGCACGGGAAGCGAACCGGACGATGGCCAAGGAAAGCTATTACATCGAGATGATGGGCAAAGCCTGGCAGGACTACGTCAAGCCTGTGAAGCTTGATGTCCTGACCCGCCGTATCGACATCACCGCGGCGTGCCGCGATTGCGATCCCGTGCCGCGCGTGGACGATGCGGGGGAGTGCCGGGTCGATGACAGCGGCTACGCGGTGCAGATCATGCACAACGGGCTCAAGGTGCTTTACGGGCGCTACTACGGCAACTGGGTCAACGAGATCATCAAGCGCCTGTACGGCGTGCATGAACCGCAGGAGGAATGGGTCTTTCACTCGATCCTGCCGCATGTAGCACCCGGCTCGGCGATGATCGAACTGGGCTGCTACTGGGGTTATTACTCGATGTGGTTTGCCAAGGCGGTGCCCGAGGCCCGGAATTTCCTGGTCGAACCGCACCCAAGACAGATGCAGACCGCGCGGACGAACTTCGAAATCAACGGGTTGAGCGCCGATTTCACCATCGGCTATGTCGGGGCGTATCCGGAGCAGAAGAAGAAGATCCAGGAACAGCGCGTTGGCGAACTGCCACGGTTCACCATCCCGGAGTTCATGGACCTCAAAGGGTTGGACCGGATCGGCCTGCTGCATTCGGACATCCAGGGCCACGAGGAAGAGATGCTGGACGGCGCGCGCGAGGTTCTGGCGCAGCGCCGGATCGACTGGCTTTTTATCTCGACCCTTGGGCGTCGGCACCCGGCCTGTCGCGAGATCCTCACGGATGCGGGGTATCGTCTTCTGGCCGAGCACGGGGTTGGCGGCAGCGCCTCGGCCGATGGCTTGCTGGTCGCGCAGAACCCGGACCTGCCCGAGATCCCACCAATCGAGATCTCCGAGGTCGAAGGTCTGGTGACAGCACATGGATAGGATCACGTGATGGACCAGAACGCGAAGATCTACGTGGCGGGACACCGGGGCATGGTCGGCTCGGCCATCCTGCGAGCCGTGACGTCGGCGGGCCATTCCAACGTCGTGACGCGCACCCGGTCGGAGCTGGATCTGACGCGGCGCGACGCGGTCGATGCATTCTTCGCCAAGGAGCGCCCCGATTACGTCTTTCTGGCCGCCGCGCGTGTCGGGGGCATTCTGGCCAATGACACTTTGGGCGCCGACTTCATCCTGGAGAACCTGCTGATCCAGACCCATGTGATCGATGCGGCCTACCGGAATGATGCCACCAAGCTGCTGTTCCTCGGCTCGTCCTGCATCTATCCGAAGCATGCCGAACAACCGATCCGCGAGGATGCGCTGCTGACCGGCGAGCTTGAGCCGACGAACCTGCCCTACGCGGTCGCGAAGATCGCAGGGAAGACCATGTGCGATGCCTATCGCCGCCAGCACGGGTTCGATGCCTTCACCGTGATGCCCTCGAACGTCTACGGGGTCGGTGACAATTTCGATCCGGCCTCGTCGCACGTCGTCGCGGGCCTGATGCGCCGGTTCCACGAAGCGCGGCTGTCGAATGCGCCTGAAGTTGTTGCCTGGGGCACGGGGTCGCCCATGCGCGAATTGGTCGACGCGGATGATCTGGCAGATGCGTGCCTGTTCCTGATGCGCAACCACACGGATGGCGGCATGGTGAATGCCGGCTCGAGCCAGGAGATCTCGATCCGCGATCTGACCGAGATGATGGCCGAGGTTACGGGGTATTCCGGTCAGATCGTCTGGGACAGCTCGAGGCCCGATGGTACACCGCGCAAGATCATGGACAACGCGACGCTGCACGCGATGGGCTGGCGTCCGAAGACCGATATCCGTGCCGGGCTGGAGAAGATGTATGACTGGTTCCAGCGGACTGGCGGTGTGCGGCAAGCAGCCTGATACGCGACAACCCAGGAAGGGATTGCGATGAACGAGCAAGCGCCTGTGAAGGAAAACCGTATCGTCAAGGCGATGCGTGAACTTGGGATCGAAAAGAAGCTCTCGGACCGGTCCTCGCATATGCTGAACGTGCTGCTGATGCACCGCAAGCAACAGCGCGCGCCCGACTGGGATCCGGCGACGCGCACGCTCGAGGGGTTCTTCGAGTTCGCGATCCCGCGCGTGAAGCCCGCGCAGGGGCAACTGTTTCAGGACCTTTGGGCGCTCTATGAGTTGGACGGCAAGGAAGGCGGCTACTTCGTCGAGTTCGGCGCGACCAACGGCATCACCATGTCGAACAGCCATGTGCTCGAGCATCAGTATGGCTGGACGGGCATCGTCGCCGAGCCGAACCCGGAGTACCACGAACGTCTGGCGCGCGAGCGCGGCTGCCATATCAGCCACAAATGCGTCTACTCGCGGTCGGGCGAGACGATGAAATTCCTCTGCACCGAAAAGGCCATGTTCTCCCGGCTCGAGGCGATCAACCCGGACGATCACAACGAGGAATCGATGCGGGCCAACCCCAAGGAGCACCCGGTCGAGACGATCTCGTTGAACGATCTGCTCGACGAACACGGCGCGCCGGACGAGATCGAATACATGTCCGTCGACACCGAAGGTTCGGAACTCGAGATTCTGTCGGCCTTCGATTTCGATAAGCGCCAGGTGAAACTGTTCACGGTCGAGCACAATTTCACACCGCTGCGCGCCCAGATCTACGACCTGATGACGGCCAAGGGCTATGTCCGCCGCTTCCCGGAGTACACGCGGTTCGACGACTGGTACATTCACCGGTCGATCGCGGGCTGACGAGCGCTTGCCGCCATGACCTCGGGCCGAATCATTGCCTACCGGGCCGATCGCCTGGGGGCCCGGCTGGTCAGCCTGATGAACGCAATGCGCATCGCCGAGGTGGCCGAGGCGGATTTTGCTTGCGCCTGGATCGAGACGACGGGCGTCGGCGATGTGTTCAACGACCCGACAGAGCTGTTCGATACCGGCTTTGTCGAGCGTTACTTCATCAAACCCGCAGGCTGGCGCAGCATTCGAGCAAAGGCAGACAACTTGAAGGCGGGCGCGTGCGGAACGGCCCAGCAGGTGTCTTCTGTGTTGCGCGGGGGCACCGATCTGATCGTCGGCAACGCGTTCGGCGTGATCGCGTTGAAAGGGGAGCAGATCCCCGGGATCACCGGCGATTTTCGCAGACAACTCCGGCGGATCGGCTTTTCCGCACCGGTCGGCGCGGCGATGCGGGCGCTGGACAACGGGCTTGCCGGACATGCGGCGTATCACATCCGGCGCGGCGATCTGACGGGCGATTTGAAGGCCATGAACAAGGCGTGGCCGCACAAGATGGTGCCGGACGAATTCTACGAGACGCATATGCGCGACCAGCTCGAAACCTCTGGCGGTGTGGTGTTGTTCTCGGATGACGCTCATACGATCGAACACTACCGCAGCATGTTCCCGGCCCTCAGGATCGTCAGCGACGTCATTGACACCGACGGGCTGACCGAGGCGCAGCGCGATCTGGTCGAGCTTTATGCGATGGCCCGGTGCTCGCCGATCATCGCGCCGCAACGAAGTGCCTTTTCGTCCACGGCGGCCGACCTGTTCGGGTCCGAGAAACTGCCGGTGACCGAGGCCCTGGGCAAGGATCAGCAAGCGCGTGCGCACGAGGCTCTGATCGATCGGATCGAAACCCGGCCCGGCAGCTTTCCGGGCGATGGTGATATCGGCCAATCGCTGGCCCATGCGGGCGCCTGGTTCGAACGCGCCGGACGGTGGGAGGACGCCGCGCGCGTGTTCGGTGACCAGATTGAGCGCGGGCTCAACATCTCGTTCGTCTACCCCAGGACGCTTCGGTATCAACTCGAGAACGGCGACCCCAATGGTGCGATCCGCACCGCCGAATTGATGCACCAACGCAATGTCGTGCACATGAAGGATCTCGTCGATGCCGAAATCCTGCACGGTCACGCGCGCATACTGACCGGGGACCGCGCGCGTGGCCTGCACCACATGGCAAACGCGTTCTGGCATGGATCGTCCAGCGGCCTCGCGCGGTCGGTGATCCCGCTGATGCTGTCTCAGGGTTGGCTGAACAGCTCGAACTTTCTGCCGCTGACGTCCTTGCAGATCGCGCTGGACCTGCGGCGTGGCCCGGCCAAGACGCTGGCGCAGGATCTGCCCGGGCTCGATGGGATCGCAGGCCTCGCGCTTCCTCCGGCGGTGGGCCGCCTTGATGCAGCGGTTCTGGAATGGGGGCCATTGCTGCGCTCGGTCTCTCCTGCGGCTGCCGTCAGAACGGGTGCTGTTGATCAGTTCGAGAAGCAGCTGGCGCGTGTCGAGGGCGATAAGGACATCATGCGCGAGGTGAGTGGCGCACAGGCGATGATTGCCGCGTGGCGCGGTGACACCCAAGACGCGCTAGACCAACTGCTCCCGCTTGCCGAAAGTGCACCGCAGGATTGGCAGGTCTGGCATCGGCTCAGCCAGGTTCACTGGATCCGCCGCGACATGCGCGACGCTGCCGCCATGGCGGGGCGGGCGATCGAGGCATCACCTGACGCGCCGATGCTGCGCGCCCGGGCCGGTATGGTTCAACTGCGCGCGCGGTCGCGTGACGAGGCTCTCGCCAATCTGGAAATCGCCGATGCAGCCGAAATCGGCTTTCCGGTCATCCCCTATCACTATGCGCAAGCCTTGCGATTCGCTGGTGAACAGGACCGCGCGCTGGACGTTGTGCGCAAGGCGCGTGACCTGGCACGGCAAGAGCCGGACTTCGCGCTGCTGGAGGCCGATCTGCTCGAGCAATCCGGACACGGTGCCGAGGCGGCGGCCGAACTGATGAAGCTGGTCGAGTGGCAGCGTGCGACGGGCCGCGTCTTCATGCGCCTGGTCGGATTGCTGCGCGATGACGGAAACACGGACCTCGCCGCCGAGGTCGCCCGCATCGCCGGAGAACGCTTCCCGAGCCATCCAAGGATCGCGGCCTTGTCGCGCGACGTTGCGGCCTGATCAGGGTGCCCCGGCGTGTTGACCTCTCTGGCGCTTTATCCTATCGCGTGCGGCCATGCTGCGACCGATCATACTTCATCCTGACCCGCGCCTGAAGAAGGTGTGTGACGTGGTGCCAGACGTGACGGATCAGATCCGTGCGCTGGCCGATGACATGCTGGAGACCATGTACAATGCGCCCGGAATTGGCCTGGCAGCGCCGCAGATCGGCGTGAACGCCCGCCTGCTGGTGATGGACTGCGCCAAACGCGACGGCGGCGAGACGCCTGAGCCGATGGTGCTGATCAACCCGGACGTCATCGCCTCGAGCGATACGCAGGAAGAATACGAGGAAGGCTGTCTGTCGATCCCGGACATTTTCGCGAATGTGACGCGCCCGTCCGATGTCAGCGTGCGCTTCATGGATGTCGATGGCAACGAGCATGAACGCGACTTCTCGGGGATCTGGTCGACCTGCGTGCAGCACGAAATCGACCACCTGAACGGCAAGCTGTTCATCGATTACCTGAGCCCGATGCGCCGGGCGATGATCACCTCGAAGATGAAGAAGTTGAAGCGCGAGCGTGCGCGGGCCTGAGCATGGCCGATCACCGCCCCTTCGTTCCGTATCCTGCCCCGGTGCTGCGGACCGTGGCCGACCCCGTAGATGGGGTGACCGACCAGGTGCGGGCAATCTGGGACGAGATGCTGCGCGCGATGTACGCGATGCCAGGGGTCGGCCTGGCGGCGCCGCAACTGGGGATCGGGCTGCGGCTGGCCGTTCTGGATTGTTCGGATTCGCGCGATCAGGCGATCCGGCTGGCGAACCCTGAAATCCTCTGGTCGTCCGACGCGACGAACGCATTTGACGAGGCATCGCCCAACCTGCCGGGTGCATCGGCATCGATCGAACGCCCGGCGGAGGTTGAGGTGCGGTTCCTTGACGAGGCCGGCGCTGAGCAGGTGCGCAAGTTCGAAGGCCTATGGGCAACAAGCGTCCAGCACCAGATCGATCACCTGAACGGGCGCATGTTCTTCGACAACCTCAGTTCTTTGAAACGCCAACGGCTGCTGCAGGCGCAGAAGAAGCGCGCGAAGAAGGCCGCGCGCGGATGAGGCTTGCATTCATGGGTACACCGGAGTTTGCCGTGCCGGTGTTGCAGGCGCTGGTCGAGGCCGGGCATGACGTGGTGCGCGTCTACTCCCAGCCGCCGCGCCGGGCAGGGCGGGGCAAGACGCTCAGACCCTCTCCGGTGCATGCGGCGGCAGAGGCCGCCGGGATCGAGGTCGAGACGCCTGAAAGTTTTCGCGATGATGCAGTGCTCCAGGGTTTCGAAGCGCTCGCGCTCGATGCCGCCATTGTCGTGGCTTACGGTCAGATCCTGCCACAGCGCGCCCTGGATGCGCCGCGCCTTGGATGTCTGAACCTGCATGCCTCGCTGTTGCCGCGCTGGCGCGGGGCGGCACCGATTCAGCGCGCGATCATGGCCGGCGATGCCGAGACGGGCGTCGCCGTGATGCAGATGGAAGCGGGCCTAGACACCGGTCCCGTGCTGGCCGAGGCGCGCGTGCCAATCGATGCAGATGATACGGCTGGCACGTTGCACGACCGGTTGGCCGGGATCGGCGCGCCGCTGGTGGTCTCGACCTTGGCAGCGCTCGACGACGGCAGGATCGCCGCGCGCGTTCAGCCAGAAGAGGGTGTCACTTACGCCGCCAAGATCGACAAGGCGGAGGCTCGGATCGACTGGACGAGGCCCGCCAACGAGGTCGACCGGCTGATCCGTGGCCTCTCGCCGTTCCCCGGTGCATGGTGCGAGGTCGCAGGCGAGCGGGTGAAAATTCTCATCTCTGCGATCAAGGACGGAGAGGGTGCGCCGGGGACGGTGCTCGACGACGCGTTGTTGATTGCTTGCGGATCGGGTGCCGTGCACCTGACCCAGCTTCAAAGGGCTGGCAAGGCCGCCGCGCGGGCCGAAGATCTGTTGCGCGGGTTCCCAGTGGCGGCAGGAACGGTGCTGACCTGACCCGTTAGTCGACCGTGACCGGCACTGGTGCAGTGGGCTGTAACTCCCATCCGGCATCCAGCCAGCCATCGATGCCCTCGCGGAACCAGTGCACATTGCGATAGCCCAGCGCCGTGATCCGCTGCACGGCGTTCCAGCTCATCCAGCAGTCGGCGATGCAGAAGACGACGATGTCTTTCCCACGATCGCCCGCCGTCAACCTGGCGAGATGACTGGACAGGTAGTGCCGCATTTCGGGCGACAGGGTTCCGCGCCCTGTCTCGGGCAGCCAGACAGCGCCGGGCAGGCTCATATGGTCGCCGCGCACCAGCCAGGTGCCATCCAACTCGTCATAGCGCGACTGCAGGGCGGCGCCGACGTCCAGAAGCACGGCGCCCGCGTCGATCAGGGTCCGGACTCCCGATGCCGACAAGCGCCGCGCGCCGGGCACGTCATCAGGTGTCGGCGCACGCTGGCGCGCGATCCTCAGCCCGGTCTCTGGGTCGAACAGATCCGGACGCAGTGCGCGGTGTTTGTCCGAGGATGCCGCGATTGCGGGGAGCGTCAGACAGGCTGAAACACCCAACAGGAGTGCTGCCAGCAGAAATCCTCGCAAGTGTCAGAACACCTTGCCGTCGGCATCGTATTTCCAGCGGTCGGCATCGGGTGTCACGCTTTCAGGGTCGTACCCGGAGGACTGCAATTCCTGCGCAGTATCGAGACCTTGTGCTGCCGCACGGTCCACCCATTGCCGTCCCCGGATCGGGTCGCGCGCGACACCGTGCCCGCGCAGCAGGTCGAGCCCGTAATTGAACTGCCCGATCGCATCGCCCGTCTCGGCCGCACGCCGGTCCCACATCGCGGCTTCCGCTGCATCTTCCGGCCGACCCAGCCCGTTATGCGCCATGTAGCTGCGCCAGTGCATCGACGCGACATAGCCCTGCTCGGTGCAGGTCTCGAAGATCGTATTGGCCCAATCATGCTTGCCCGACTTCGTGGCGAAATAGCCCTGCATGCAGGTGACAATGTCGGCTTTGCCCTCGGCCGCTCGCTGAACATAAGACTTCAACGTCAGTTCTTCGGGGTTCAGCTCGCCCAGATCGTCATCTGCCAGCACAGGTGTTACCAGAAGACAGAGCACGGCAAAGGATCTGAGCATGGGCTTCTCCATCATCGTTGGCGGAGCCATATCACATCGCCCGGCCTGCCGCCAAATCATGGTCTGTAGACGGCCCCCCAGGGCTGTTCGCCGACCGGGATTGACTTGATTGGTTTCAGTGCTTCGACATCGATCACTGTCACATCGTTCGAAAGACCATTCGTCGTGAACAGAAGCTTCTCGTCCGATGTCAGTTCCAAGTGCCAGACACGGCGGCCGACAAGCAGATAATCCTCGACCTCATAGGTCTCGCCATTCACGACGGCCACGTGATTCGACGGGCCGAGCGCCACGAATGCGCGCTTGCCATCCGCCGTGATCCGAATGCCGACCGGTTGCAGGCGCTCTGGCGTAACGCCCGGGATCTCAAAGTCGATCTTGGCCAGTTCGGACTGATCGGCGGTGTCAAAGACCGCGACCGTCCCGCCGATCTCGGAGGACACCCAAAGCGTCCCGCCGTCCTTCGAGAATTCGGCGTGGCGCGGGCGCTGATCGACCAGGGAGTTGTGGAAGATCTGCTGCGCTTCCGTATCGATCCAGTGCGCCATGTTCGTCGTCTCGGAGGTCGTGATCGCGATCTTGCCATCAGGGCTCACGGCCATGCCTTCGGGTTCGATCCCGACATCGATCTGGGCGATGACGGTGCGCGTCTGGGTATCGACAACGGTTGTGATCGCGTCGTCTTCGTTGGCGATATAGAGATAGCGATCGTTCGGGTGCAGTGCGAACTGCTCGGGGTCGTACCCCGAGGGCAGATTGTGCAGAACCTCGCCCGAGGCAGGGTCGATCACCTGCACCGTGTCGTCATCCGATGCACAGACGTAGAGGCGGCTGTAATCTTGCGAGAAGATGATCCCGCGCGGGCGTTCGCCCACGTTCAGCGTGCGCGTCACCTCGAGCGTTTCGACATCGATCACACTGACTGTATTGCTTTTCTCGTTCGATACCCAGATTTCGCTGCTCCAGGTCGGTGTTGCGAATGCCAGCAAGACTGCAGCGGCGGTAAGCGGTTTGGTCAGCATTTGGTCCTCCCCACGAAGCTCGGCTTTGGCCGATCGTGCGCGGTCGTCCGCGCCGTTTCTCAATCGATTAAACCATATCTGCGCATTTTCGCACATCGGCCAAAGGTCGAATTGTAAAGCGCAGCTTGCTGAGAGAAGCTGTCCGGAACACAAAGCATCAAGGGCTCGGGAGGAAATCATGCTGAGAACACTGACAGCGGTCGGATTCGCACTTGTTCTGCCTGCGACCGCGCTGGGGCATGGCGATGTCGCTCCGCAACCGGTCGACACCGCGGCCCTGCCGGAGATCGGCGAAGAATGGCTCGAAGAGAACCCCTACCGTGCTGAAGCAGCGGGCGATGACGTCTGGGCCGCCGCGGTCGAGATCGGTGCCTCGGGTTACAACCAGAACTGCGCGCGCTGTCACGGGCTTGAAGTGGTCTCGGGCGGGCTGGCGCCGGACCTGCGCTATCTGGAAGCCAATTTCGATGGCGACGAGTGGTTCATGGAACGCTTCATCAACGGCTACACCCAGAACGGCATCACCAAGATGCCTGCGTTCGGTGAGCTTTTGGGTCAGAAGGCGGCGTGGGCGATCCGAACCTATGTCGAGACACGGCCCGATGACGGCGCGCTCGATGATTTCAACACCGACCTGAAAGCAATCCGCGACGATCTGAAGGCCAAGGCTGACGCGCTGGCCGGTGGCGGAGACTATGCCGCTCTGGCCGCAGAGGTCGATGGCCATGTCGAGACGATGAAGGGCATGGTGGGTGAGATCGCAACGGCCTCCGGTGCGCCGGTGGCGGATTCGGCGGTCAGCCGCGCGATCGCCAGCCTGGACGGCACACCCGCAGGCGTGAAGGCGGCAGCGGAGACGCTGACGATCGGGCTCAGCGCCGCGCAATGATCCGATGGATCCTGTTGGTGGCGGGTCTGGCGCTGGTGGCGTCCGTCCCGCACGCCTCGGCCAACAGCGTTCAGCAAAGCTGGAAGAAAGCGCCGCAGATCAGTCGCATCCAGAACCCGGACAAGACCTTCACGCCGGGCGCCGATCTCGACACGATCCGCGAACGCGGGTGGCTCGAGTTTGGCGTCTACGACGATTTTCATCCCTATTCCTGGGATGACAATGGCGAGGCACGCGGCCTGGACGTGGAGATCGGGCGCATGATCGCGGACGAGCTTGGCGTCGAGGCGCGGTTTCGACTGCTCGCGGCGGGCGAGACGGTGGATGATGATCTGCGCAGTTGGGTCTGGAAAGGGCCGCTTGTCTCGGACGAACGCGGCGATGTCGTCAACGTCATGCTGCACGTGCCGTGGGATCGGGAACTCGACAGCCGCAACGAGCTGATCGTGCTGACCGGCAAGTACATGGTCGAGGAGATCGCGATTGCTTATGCCGAGCAGCACTATCCCGATGGCGGGCCGGTCCCGGCCTATTTCCGGTTCGATCCGGTCGGGGTAGAGAACGACTCGCTTGCGGATTTCTATCTGTCGAACCTCGCCGGCGGGCAGCTGCAGCCGAAGATCCGGCGTTTTCGCACGGTGCCAGAGGCGATGACAGCATTGGCCGAGGGCGAGATCAAGGCCGTGACAGGACCGCTCAGCCAGTTGCAGGGGAACAGGGCGCATGGGATTTCGGTGCATCAGCCGCCTTTGCCGGGGCTGTCGCGTGGGACATGGACACTTGGGGTGGCTGTCAGGCATAACTACAGGCGCCGCGGCTATGCCGTGGACGATGCGCGCGGCGCTGCGATCGCGGATGGCCGGATGCAGGAGATATTCGACCGGTTCGGCGTGAGCTTCGCGCCGCCGGTCCGCTGAGGAGGACCAGAGATGCGCCTTGCCGCCCTGATGATCGCCGCAATGGCGACGCCTGCGTTCGCGATCGACGACCCCAAGGTGCCGCTGGACGATCCCTATCGCAGCGGGATGTGGGATCATCAGCAGGTCAACATCCTTGGTGATCCGGACCGGATCCAATTCGATGACCGGGTGATCGTGCGGGCACCGCACGCGGCCGAGGACGCCTTCGAGGTGCCGGTGACCATCGATGCCAGCGCGATCGCAAATGTCGAGAAGATCGTGGTGTCGGTCGATTACGGGCCGATCCCGAAGATCCTGACCTATCATCCCGGCGAGGCCGAGGCCCGGATCTCGTTCCGGTTTAAGATTGATCAGGCGACCCCGATTCGCGCCTCGGTGATGGATCGGGATGGTCATTGGTTTGTCGGCGGGACCGAAATCGATGCCGCTGGCGGGGGTTGCAGCGCACCGGCGCAAGCCTATGCGAATGCCGATTGGGAAGAAAAGCTGGGCGAAGTCCGGGGTCGGATGTGGCCCGAGACCGGGCGCTTGCGGATGATCCTGGATCATCCAATGGACACCGGTCTGGCGGACGGAATCCCGGTCTTCATTGTCGAGGACCTGACCGTTCAGGGGCCCGAGGGCACGATGGCAAGGGTCGAGTTGCACGAACCCGTCGATGAAGACCCGGCGCTGACACTGTACTTCCGTCCGGGTCAACTCAGCCATGACGTACAGATTGAAGGGCGCGACAACAACGGGAACGAGATCGATGCGACAGTGCCGCTGCCCCTGACGCAATAGGGACCATGGTTTGCGGCCGCTCGGATCGCGTAGCAGCGCCACGCAATACACGGGATCCGCCCCAGCCCGGCCACCCCCCCCCCCCCCCCCCCCCCCACACCG